>NZ_JBHXLC010000007.1:0-203501 GCF_042721555.1 Gottfriedia sp. NPDC058432 | reverse complement strand
CGAATTGCTTCACTCTTAATTTCTAATGTATATTTTTGAAACGTTTGCCCTTTTTTTGCCATAAAAAACACCCCTTAAATTCAATGTTGCCCAACGGAGGGTTTTTTCAACATCTACTTTAAGGGGTGCAGTCTAATTGATGGCATGTTTTTTTATGTACTTTTTTTCAAACACAAAAAACCACAAGGAAAATAATCTACCTTGTGGATCTCTCTATTATCTAGGGTGTGGAGAAGCAAAATAACCAAATGAAACATAATCCTGAACAGGAATCCATGCACCTACACCTTGTGATACTACATTTTTAACTTGTAGAGTTCTTTTATTCCCTTTTAAGATTAAGTACACTTCTCCAAATGTAACTTTCCCTTTTTCATTAACTGCAGGAGCATAAGCATATAAATAGCCGAGTTGCTTTGGAGGAACATTATATACTCTTTCGTTTTTAGTTCCAGCTCCAACTACTGTTTGGAATGCTAGTGGAAGAGTTGTTTTTTCTGATGCATCATGCATCATTAAATTAATCACGTCATCCGAATTTCTTACTTTAGCAGTTAAGCCACCTTTAACAATCTGTTGCGAATTTTGGTAGTATTTTATTCGTTTGTACGCTCTTTCTCCTCTATTATCTAGAAAGTTTGTATTAATTTTTTTATATTGCCAATTAATTGTTGTCTCATTTGACTCGTAATTTAAAGGCCAAACCCCTAAGAAAATTTTCGCATTATAGCCTATTGCAAATGGTGCTTTACTGACATAGGATTCATTAAACATACGAATGAGATTTGGATTCTCAATTTTGACATTTGATGAATTTAACAACTGCTTAGCTAATCCCCCTGGTTGAAGTTCTGGAAGGTCCTGAGTTGGATTAGGGTAAGTATTCTCTTTTGTCACATTTGCAGCCGAACGTGGGACTTTAATATCTGAATTAGCTGCAAAAGTTGTTTGTCCATTATTTAAAGAAATAATTAAAATAGCTATAGTAATAAGAACGAATGGCTTAAACCATTTAGACATATTCATGCCCCTTTCACAAATAAGGAAATTATTACTCTTAGCATGAACATTTTATGTAAATATATGTATTCCTTAAAATGAAAATTTTGCTATGAACTAAAGCTTACTATATAGTTTCTCAATTGGACCTCTTAACTTCTGCAAAATAGGGCCTATACTGAATGTAATTAAGACGGTTCCGATTCCAATTGGACCTTGTAGTAGAAATGCCAATATTAAAGCAAACACTTCACCAATCGTTTTTGCTACTCCTAAACTTACCCCGAACCGCTTATTGAGCGAGATCATTAAATCGTCTATTGGACTTAATGGAAACTTTGCTTGCAAATAAATCGCAATACCAATCGTCATACTTAAAATGGCTAGTACTAATTGGATATATCTAGTGACTATATTTGAATCAAATAAATGCTCCGACTCTACAGTTAGCCAAAAATCTAGAAATCGTCCAATTAAAATAAACGTAATCGCTGCAAGCCAATCCGGTCTTTTCTTTTGCAAAAAAGCATTTACAAACAATAGTACGGATGAGTTTATGATAATCCAATTTCCAACAGATAAGCCAAAGGTTTTTGACTCTCCAACTGCTAATGCATCCCATGCACTAGCTCCTAGGCCAGCTTTAATCGCTAAACTGATTCCTAAAGTTAAAAATAGTAATCCAATTAAATAAAATAGAACTCTTATTATTATTTTCAAGTATTACCACCTTCAACTTTCGTTTTTATAATAAATAGAACCCAATCCCCATAATGAAATAAGCTGCTAATAATGTTAATCCTTCAAACCAGTTTGTATCTCCATCATTCATAATGGCAATTGTTAAAAATACGGAAGTGATCATGGAAATTAATTCAGGCATAGAAAATATTAATGGCATTCTTTCCCCTATAAACAATGAACAAATCACTAATACCGGTGCTACGAACATAGCAATTTGTAATGATGAACCAACAGCAATTTCTACTGAAACCCCTACTTTATTTTTATATGCCATTACAATTGCAGATGCATGCTCAGCCGCGTTACCAACGATTGCAACAACGATGATACCGATAAATAATTCAGTCCATCCGAACTTATCTCCGACTGTTGTAAACGTGTGAACTAGCTTTTCTGAAACATATCCAACCGCTACAGTAGCTAACGCTAAAACAATCATGGCTTTCCCTGTTCCCCACTCAGCTTCTTCATGCTCTTCTACGATTTCTTGATTTTTAGCTACGTAAACCCCTCGATGTGTAACTAATTTAAAGTAAAGTGCAGCTAAGTATAAAACCATTAAAACAATCGAAACGCCTACACTAAGTGTCATCTTATCATTTGCAGTCATTTTAACTGAAAAAATTTCAGGTATAACAAAGGCTAGTACGACCGCAAAGATCAACAATCCTGAATTATGTCTCGCATCGTAAACATTGAAGCTTTGGCGTTTATATTTTAATCCACCAATAAAAAAGGATAGTCCACCTACTAAAAGTAAGTTTCCTATTACAGAACCAGTTAATGATGCTAAAACTACTTCCGATAAACCATTTTGTAATGCAAAAATCGCGATAATTAACTCTACTGCATTCCCAAATGTCGCATTTAAAAGTCCCCCAATTCTTGGGCCAGCTGCAATCGCTAAACTTTCAGTAGCTCTTCCCATAATGCCAGCTAATGCAATAATCGTTAAACAGAAAATGATAAATAATAAAATCTCGCTCCAATGCATCAAGCTGCCGATTACCGATAATGGTACACCGATAAATGTAACAATAAAAAATAAACGATGAGCCATAAAAACCTCCTAAATAAATATCCTTATAAATATCATATGCAAAAGACTTAAAAAAATAGGTTTAAATGCAAAACAATTAACAAACACTTAAAGTGTTGTTGGCTAAATGATTTCAATCACTTGGATAAAAGTTTCGTTTTCACCTATATTGCTCAGGAGGATTATGACCTCGAGAAATAGAATTACTTATGTTGGAGATTCGGTTGGTAGAATAGATTTCTACCTTCCCTTCTTCTGAACTAGGAGGGAGTTAAAAAAATGATTCAACAAAATATTATGAAAGTACTTAAAGCGAAACAATTAGGTCTATTTACAACCATTCGTGAAGACTTTCCGCATAGTTGTTATATGGTATTTTTCTTTAAAGGCTTAACGCCTTATATCGCTACAAATAAGAATTCACAAAAAGTAGAAGATATAAAAAATAATCCAAATGTACATATACTTCTTGGCCATGATGGTGACCGATTAGATGATAACTTTGTTGAGATGTTTGCAAGAGCTGAGGTAATTGAAAATGCAAGTCCTGAAGAGAAAGTATGGACAGAGGAATTGTCTAGATGGCTTGAAGGTCCCGAAGATCCGAACTATGTATTGATTCAAATGAATCCAGTTAAAATCGGGTATGTAGAGAAAGCAGGTACAGAACCTACTTTTATAAAGCTGTGAAAAACGAAATCTTATCTAATTGAATTTAGATAAGATTTTTATGTTTTGTTGAAAAACAATTCTGTCATTTAATAATTCAAATTTTCGTAAAAGGAGTGCAGTGATGTTGATTTCCACTGCAGGATGCTCGCTTTCCATGGGGCGGGACCTGAGCCTCCTCGGCGAGCCTGTGGGGTCTCAGCCTTCCCGCTTATCCCATAGGAGTCGAGCATCCCTCCGTTCCAATCAACTTATTCATTAAAATAAGTCTGCATAAAAATCTACGTTAATATCTTTTACTTAGAGTAATAACAGATCATTAATCAGATTTTCGAACTTTAACTTATAATATTTAAAATTCCGAAACTTTAAACAGTTACTAGTGTTTATTTATAATAAAACTTCCTAAACATACAAATATTTAAAATCATTTAATAATCATAAAAAAAGATATTTTTATCAAGAATAATATTCACTTAATTTGCGTATTCTCAATTGACCATTTATTATTTCATACAAAAAAAAACCATTCGATTAAACTCGAATGGATTTTTGAACTTTTGCTTTAAGTTTCTTATTTATTAATAGAAATAAACATGCCCCTACTAGAGCACCAATTGAATCAATTACTACGTCTTGAACTAACGGAGTTCGATTTGCAGTAAAGGATTGGTGGAATTCATCCGAAGCTGCATAAAGGATTGAAAAAATTACGCCTACTAAATAGGCTCTCTTTACATAGAGCTTTGCTAATCTTGTAGCAAAAAAGCAAAGTAAGAGATAGATTGAGAAATGGGATAGTTTACGAATAAAGAATTCTGTAAATCCTGCTACTCCAAGTTCTTTTATACTTACTTCATGTCCAGCGTAGTTAAAGTGGACAAAGGTGAAATGTTTCATTAGATCATATAAAAATGTAAAATGATTTATTTCTGGTCTTATATCTTGTTTTTCATATGGTGTCGCCGATGAATAAAAAATAATGCCAGCTATAAGGATCACAGGTAACCAATATTTAATAAATGTTTTAAAAGGACTAGAATTTTTCATTCTATTTGATCTATTGGTCAAATTCATTAATTTTTTGTTTTAAGTAGTCTAATAAGTCATCTCTTAAATCATCACGTTGGAGTGCAAAGTCGATCGATGTTGTAATAAATCCTAATTTTTCACCAACATCATAGCGCTTACCTTCAAAGTCGTATGCAAATACTCGCTGAATTTTATTCAGCTTTTGAATTGCGTCTGTTAATTGGATTTCTCCACCCGCTCCAACTTCTTGTTCTTCTAGGAATTCAAAAATTTCAGGAGTTAATAAATAACGGCCCATAATTGCTAAGTTTGATGGTTGAGTTCCTTTTGCTGGTTTTTCAACAAAATTACGAACTTGATAACGACGACCATCTTTCTCAACTGGGTCAACAATTCCATAACGATACGCTTCATCTTCAGGAACTTCTTGCACACCGATCACTGATGAATGAGTTAACTCGTACTGCTGAATTAATTGTTCAACACCTGGTACTTCTGCTTGAATAATATCATCACCAAGTAGTACAGCAAATGGCTCATCTCCAATAAATTTACGAGCGCACCATACAGCATGTCCTAATCCTCTTGGCTCTTTTTGTCTAATATAATGAATCTCTACCTTTGAAGGCTCTTGTACTTTTTCAAGTATGTCATATTTCTTTTTTTCTAATAGATTTTGTTCTAATTCGAATGAAATATCAAAATGGTCCTCGATTGCACGTTTACCTTTACCAGTTACGATAATAATGTCTTCAATTCCAGCTTCAATTGCTTCTTCAATAATATATTGAATTGTCGGTTTGTCTACGATTGGTAACATTTCTTTTGGCATTGCTTTTGTAGCCGGTAAGAAACGAGTACCTAATCCCGCTGCTGGGATAATGGCTTTACGTACTTTTTTTACTTTGTTATTATTTTCCACAATAATCACCTAATATTTTTTATAGTCTATATTAATAAAGATTAAGCTTTTAATCATCACTCAAGTGAATAATAAAGTATTTCACATATATAATGCAAGGAAACCTAAGCTTTTCAAACTTAGGTATCCCATAAACTATTTAATTAATTATAATGCATATTTTTTTCACGATCTTTTGTACGTTCTTCAGTAGATAATTTATTGTACTCAGTAAGGAACTTTTGATAGTTATCGCATACAGGACTAATGTCTCCATACTCTACCACTTTTCCGTAATGAATCCATAATCCTTTTGTACAAAAATCCCTTACTTGTCCTAATGAGTGACTAATAAAGAAGATTGTTTTTCCTTGTTCTTTAAAATCATTCATTTTATCTAAGCAACGTTTTGTAAATGTTGGGTCACCAACAGATAATGCTTCGTCAATTACCATAATGTCTGGATCAATATTAACGGAAATTGCGAATCCTAATCTTGATCTCATACCGCTTGAATATGATTTAACTGGTTGGTTAATAAACTTACCAATTTCAGCAAACTCAATAATGTCAGGCGTAATTTTTTCAATTTGTTTTACCGTTAGACCCATCATTAAACCTTTAAGTCTAATATTTTCTAAACCAGTTAGTCGATTATCTAAACCAGCTTGAATGGCAATTAGTGAAGCAACACCATTTACTTCGACTTCACCTTCATTTGGCATTGTCACACCCGCAATTAAGTTTGACATGGTACTTTTACCAGATCCATTTAATCCAATTATCCCTACGATTTCACCTTGTTCAACCTCGAAGGATACATCTTTAAGGGCATGAAAGAATTCGCCACCTTTACCGCCAAAGAATAAATCCTTTAGCTTGTCGGTCGGCTTACTATACATTTTAAACTTTTTTGTAACATTTTTAAAAATAACTTTTTTTGTCATTGTGTTCACCTTCTATAGGAAATCAACAAATTGCTTTCTAAACTTGATATGGAAAATAGAGCCAATTGTAAAGATGATTATTAGCACTGCCCAAAAATATACTGTATATTTTGAGAAAATAATATCAGAATGACCATATAAAAGAGCTCCACGATAACCTTCTACAATATAATAAAAAGGATTTAATTTCATTATAAAAAATAAAATTTTTGATGCACCAGAACCTCTAGATGGCTCCCAAAGAATAGGAGTTAAATACAAGAGCATTCTAGTAAAGGACTGAATAAAAAGATGAATATCCCTAATCATTGTTGAAAGTGTAGAGGTAAATAGCCCTAATACAATATTGAATATTAAACCTGCAATCATAAAATAAATCAAAGCAAAAATATTCATTTGATCAAAACCTTGGCTTACAACAACCCCAATAAATAGAACTCCCATCATAAATACATGGGTATTAAATCTTGAAAGTACTACATAAGTAGGAATGATACTTAATGGGAAATTCATTTTTGAAACGGTCCCAATACGATTGAATATAGAACTTGATCCTTGCATGATTGAGTTACTAATAAAAAACCAAGGAATAAGTCCACAAAGCATCCAAATTAGAAATGGAATACCATTAACTGGAGCACCGCCTCGTATACCTGTACCGAAAGTTATCCAATATACTGCAATTTGAAATAGTGGGTTTAAGAAAACCCAGATAACGCCAAGTTGGCTATCAGCATACTCTTTACGCGTCTCATATGACGATAATCGGAATATGAGTGATAGATTATTAATCTGTTCTTGCAAAACTGTTTTTATACTATTCATAGATTTACCACATTCTCTTTAATTACTTTATTTATATTACCATAGTTTACAAAATTCATTTTTGAACTATTTGAAGGATTAACACAGTTTCTAGTATCAAAAACGATTGGGTTTTTCATGAAAGGTGCTAATTCATCATAATTCATGTTTTTGAATTCATTATGATCAGTTAATACTAAAATTAAATGAGCATCTTTTACTGCATCTTCTGCAGATAGAAGTGTAAATGTTTCTGTACTAGCAACGTGTGGATCATGAGCTGCTACAGTAATGCCTTCATTTTTTAATAGTTCAATGATATCCATTGCTGGACTTTCACGCATATCATCAACATTACCTTTATACGTTACACCGAAAGCAGCAACTTTTGGATGATCAACATTTCCAATAATTTTCTTAACATTTTCAACAACATAGCTAGGCATAGATGAATTTGTTTCACGAGAAAGATTAATTATTTTAGCAAGATCAGGTGCTTTTGCCACAATAAAGTAAGGGTCTACTGCTAAGCAATGCCCCCCAACACCTGGACCAGGTGAATGTATATTAACTCGTGGGTGTTTATTTGCCATTTCAATTACATCTAGTACATTGATATCAAGCGTATTACATACTTTTGTCAGTTCATTTGCTAGTGCAATGTTTACATCACGGAATGTGTTTTCCATTAACTTAGACATTTCTGCTGTTTTTGCATCAGTACGAATAATTTCACCTTGTACGAAAGTACTATATACTTTTGCTCCTGCTTCAGAACATTGAGGTGTAATTCCACCAACAATACGGTTATTATATATTAATTCGTGCATAATTTGACCAGGTAATACTCGTTCTGGACAATGTACTAAAAATAAATCTTCACCAACTGTAAAACCTGATGCTTCTACTAATGGTTTTACATAGTCATCCATACTACGTGGAGCAATTGTTGATTCCACAATCAATACATTCCCTTTTTGTAAGTAAGGAATTGTCGATTTAACTGCACTTAATACGTAAGTTAAATCACAAGATTTATGCTCATCATCATTATTTGGTGTTGGTACAGCGATAATAAATGCATCAGCAGCTTCAGGTGTTAAAGAAGCTTTAAATAAACCTTTAGACACTACATCTTTCACTACTTCTGCCAATCCAGGTTCTTCAATATGAATTTCCCCTGCATTTAGTTTATCTACAACACTTTGATGTATATCTACCCCAACTACTTCTACCCCATGTTTCGCAAACATTGCTGATGTTGGTAAACCAATATATCCTAGACCAATTGTACAAATTTTCATTTAGATTACCTCTTTCAATAAAATCACTTAATTTGTATTAATTACATTAATGCTATTTTATAATTATTTTCTAAAATAGATATACACCGTAACAATAATAATACAATAAATTAATATTTTCAGTATTACCCAAATGCGAAATATAATATAAATTTTACAATTTTATATCCACTTAACAAAACTTTTATAAAATGTTTAATACAAATTATTTGGTCCCTATCATTTAAATAGATTTTATATCTTTATACAAATCTTTTAGTAAAACTTTTAAGCTTATTGCCTAAAAATTTAATTCTACCACTAGTACTTACTTCTTTAATAGATAAAGTTAACTCATGATTTACATAAACAGGTGTAATTTGTTGTTTACCTATAATTGACGATTTTAAGTGAATTCTATCGTTTTTAGAAATTTGAAGATCAGTTTGATAGGATAATTCTTCTACTTCCGTCTTAATTGAGACTTTCCAATCACCTGATGACAAATACGATAGAATGGGAATCGTTACTGTATTAAAATCAACGTATTTATATTGTTTGGAATGCGTTTCTTTACGTTCATTCGTTGCATTATCTACTAGTTTAATGTTGATTTTTTCATTACTTTTTTTATTAGTAAAAACTATTTCCATACTTTTAATTGTTGATGGGATATTCGCGTAATAAATGGAACCACCAAATGTAAAGATCCCTTTTTCTAAACTAATATTTTTGATGTTTTGACCGATAAGAAAAGTATTTTTCGATAAATTAACAGCATAATCTGGAAAATGCTCGATCAAGTATTTATGATACTCACTATTCATTCTTATTTGGTCTTTTGGAACATCACTGTTTGTTAATACATTTAAAAACTTCAAAAAGCCATCTTTGTTTTCATCTAATATTAATTGAAGTAATAACAAATCCCGATTTTTTAAATTAGTAAAGATCTCCTTATTATTAATTATGTTAATAAAATCAACACAAATATTATATAAAGAAAATTGTTCTTCCTTACTTAATTTAGAAGCTTTAAGATAAATTGAGTCAAAAAAGAATCTTAATTGTCTATTTTCAATCGTTTTTATCTCTTGTATTAACTCTAATTCATTATAAAGGTTATTTAGTTCGTTTTGCGTTTTTAATAATTGTTCGAAAAAACTTAGACTTACTTTTTTTACTAAACTACTATCTAAATCATTTACACGATATTGAATCATATCAATATCTTTCACAACTGTTTTATTCGAAAGTAATAAGCTTTTCTCTGTAAAGAGTAAATCTTCGCCTATTCTTAATGATTCATCAAATTGAATATTTTTTTGTAAAATAAACTCTCTTTTATAAAGTTTATTCCAAACAGCAGGTGTAAAATGTAGTTCGCTATTTTTTCTTACATGTCTAATCGAAGATAGATTTTTCTTAAAAACCTTCCCCATATATGATAGGCGCCACTTTTTTAAATCATTAAAACAAATAAAATTTCCGATTGCTGTATCAGCATCATTTTCAATTGCTACTGCAAGTAATTTTTCATAAGCACCTTTAATTGCCAGGTCATCACTATCTAGAAAGGTGATATACTTTCCAGTTGCTTCTTGAATCCCCTTATTTCTAGCAGCACTAGGACCACTATTTTTTTGAGAAATGAGTTTGACATTAGGGTGTCTTTCAGTAAAATTTCTACTTATTTCTAAACTACCATCTGTCGAACCATCATCTACTATAATCAACTCTAAATTATTCATTCGTTGATTTAGAACTGATTCAATTGTATCTTTAATAAACATTTCGTTATTAAAATTAATTAAGATTACGCTTAGACTGTAAACTGTCATTAAATTACACCCCATATTAGGAAGTAAATAGTTTTTTATCCTACGTTAGTCGCTAACTTTTGACCATTTAAGACTTTGTCATAAATATCGATAAAAATCTTTTTCTCATTATTCCAGTTGTAATGATGACGTGCTTCTAAACAATTCGCACTCATTTTATCCCTTTTTTCTGGGTGATCTAAAAGATAGTTCACACCTTCAGCAATTGAATCTACTTCATGTGAATCAACACATACACCGACATATTCTTTTTCAACAACCTTTTGAATCTCAGGAAAGCTACATGCTACAACTGGTACACCACTCATCAAATACTCAAACAACTTATTAGAAGATGCAGAGTAATGATTGAAGTTAATATTATTTAATACTTGAAAACCTAGATAAGCATTTCGAGTATAATTTAAAAGCTCATCTACTGGAACTTTATCGATAAATTTCACTCGATTTTCTAAATTTAATTGATCTACTAAATCTAAAAGTACAGGCTTAATTTTACCATCTCCGATAAATACAACTGTCCCTCGTTTAAACTGAGGAGTAGCCTTAACGATTAGCTCTAAGCCACGCCCTTTTTGAATCCCACCTTGATACAACAAAATAGGTTCATTCGGATCTAATCCAAGCACTTCATGTAAATTGATTGCCTTTTTTTCTTCAGGTTTTGAAACGAATGGATAGTTATGGATCACCTCAGGTAAATCAATATGATATAAATCTTGAGTGTATTTCGCACGAGTATAATTTTCATGAATCATAATATCGATGTAGCGTATTAAAAACTTTTCAATCTTACCAAAGATTGGATTTTCGTAGCCAGATCGACTAGATTGTACTTCATGTGAATCATACACTAATTTACTACGATGAAATACTTTAGCACATAAAATACCTTGTGGTAATGTATTTAAATCATTTGCATGGTATATATCATATTTCTTTTTACTGCCATGGTAGATCATTTGAAGAATATTATAACCCCTCGTTAAAATTACTCTTACATAACGATTCCCAAATAATATAATAACGGCTGCAATAATAATCGTTGCAATAATGTTAAAAAATAACCCAGCAACTAATAAGATTGCCGCAAGTAATTTTGTCATTATATTTGATTTAAAGAAAATGATGAGCTTTGCACAAAAGTTGATTAGATGATAGATTCCAAATGGTAAACGATTATTTACACGAATGACATTAAAACCTTCTTCATATCTTTCTCTCTTCGGTAATGTATCCGAATCATCGTGTAATGCAATTAAATCTACATCATAACCTACTTCGGTTAATGCTGAACACTCACGTAATACACGCGCGTCATTTGTAAAGTGGTTAAACACAAATGCACAAACTTTCTTATTCATGGATTTCCTCCATCACTTGAATTAACACATTAATATTCGTTTTCCATCTTAAATTTTTATAAGCATAATTGTATCCATTCTCACCAAGAGTTTTTCTTGCTGTAGGATTATTTGCTAATTCAATTATTTTTTCATACAACTCTTGTACTGATCCCTCTTTCAGAGCAATACCACAATTTGCACTTTCAATAATTTCACCTGCATAACCTGATACATTTCCAATAATAGGTTTCTTTACGCTCATATAATCGATGATTTTTCCAGGTAATACAGTTTTAAAAACTTCCTGTTCAACAAGACTGACATATGCAATATCAGATTCTGATACGATTTTAAGTGTATCATTACGAGACTTTGCAGTGTGTAATGTTACGTTTTCTAATTTTTTATCTTCAATATATTTTTTTACTTCATTCGTATTTTTACCGTACCCTACAATCGTAAAAAATATATTTTGATTTTCCTTGAACATTTCAGCAACACTTAAAAGTTTGTTCAAGTCTTGAGCAAAACCTAGGTTACCTGTATAAGTAACTTCAATTTTTTTGCGATCCTCATTATTCGGAACTTCAATAGAAAGTTCTTCTTCAGATAGTGAGTTTGGAACGAACTTGATTTTGTCAGCCGGGACATTTTTATTTGTCATATAGTTAATAAAGCTACGACTATTAACAATGATTCTTGTTGCTTTTTTATATAATAGTTTTTCTACTTTATATGCCGTAGATAGGATTAATTTATTGGAGAATACTTTTACACCTACTAAGGATTCTGGCCATAAATCCCTAATATCTAATATTAAAGGTGCTTTTAATCTCCACTTTGCGATTAATCCAGCAATTCCAACGAAAATTGGTGGTGATGTTACAAAAATATAATCGAATTCCTTTTTATATTTAAAAATAGCTCCTATAAAACGGAACATAACTTCTAAGTATAAATAAAGTCTCTTAATGATACTTGTAGAATGAGTCTTAATTGATGTATCAACTCGAATAATATCATCTTCATCGATTAGCTTTTCATTCCAGAATCGCTTATTTTCATAAAGTTCGCGGCTTGGATATCTAGGGTGTAAAGTAAGTACCTTCACATCGTAATTTTTTTCTTTTAATTCTAGATAAATATTTTTTAATCGATTTGCAGCACTCCCAATTTCAGGATAGAAGTGTTGAGTAATTAATAAAATTTTCTTTTTGTTAGCTGTAATATTAATACACCTCCTAAACAGTAATATTACATTCGGAAACTACAAAACAAGAGGTATTGTAACATAATTAGACCTATAATTCCATTAAATGCCCATTGTATTCATGTTACAGTTTGACAAACTCTGTCGATAAAAGAGAGACTGTCCAAATTTGAACAGTCCCTCGTTGATCACATCGATTACTTTAAACCATTTTCAATTTCTAAAATTTCATCAAATACCCTTTGAGAATTATGACGATCTGTATAAGCATAGAAAGAATCAACACGTTCTTTGTATTTGTCTTCCATTTCACACTGATTAGCCATATATGAGATAAATTTATCCACTAACACATCGTGGTTATCGATAATATCCCCAAAGCCCATCGTCTCAAAGTTAAAATAACCTTTTTCAAAATGATAGTAATCATATTGATAGTAGATAACTGGTTTTTTCTGATATGCAAAATCAAAAGCAACAGAAGAATAATCTGTCAGTAAGATACTCGATTCATTAAATAGTTTTTGATAACTTGTGTTATATTCAGCAAATTGAACATAATCATTTTTATCAAAATCTCTGTTTTGAATTTGAATCTCTGGATGTGGGAAAAAGATAATTTTGTAATTATTCTTTTTCGCAAAATCGATTAATCTCGGATCATTAATCAAATCATTGTAACGCTTAAAATACTCTGATTTTTTGAATGCTTCATTATAAGGTCTTACCCCTAAAGCCTGGTTTTTTCTTAGAACTAAATTCTGTCTCCAAGTAGGCATAATTAAAATTTGTTTTTGGTCATTATTAACTAGACCATCATATCTTGGAAAACCAGTTAATCTTATATTTTCACTTGTATAGCTATAGTCACCTTCAATTAAAGATTGAGCTTCCAAGTGAGCTGAAGTAAACATTTTACGAATGTTTTTATTAAATCTATTTAACCAATGTGTTAAGTTGGCCATTGTAATACCATGTTGTAAGAAAATATAATCAAACGTCATCAAATCTCGATAATAAATCTCCGCTTTAAAGAAAGGATTCGTTACCCATTGGTCTGCATGGGACGAAATAACTTTTGACGCTCTTAACATTAGGAATTTATGCTTATATGATCCATAAGGAACGACATTTCCTACTTTTGAAATTCTTTCAAAATCAGGTGCGTCTTTTTTGATGACATAATAATTTTTAATTGATTTTTGCTGAGAATTAGCAAATTTAAATAATCGTTCTGCATTATCATCTGCTTTATCTTGTCGATCCATGAATAACCATACTGGTTTTGACTCTAGCTTTCTCAATGTCTTTGCGACAAGTCGCGTAACAATTGCCTTTTTCGCATGAACTGATCCAAGTTTCCATAAACCACGCATAAACTTAAGTTCGTTAATAAGTTTTTTGGCACCACTTCTTTTCGTTACCTTTATATGATGCGTTCTGCAAGAGTAGATATATCTTTCTTTTGCTGAATAAGAACCTCTAATTCTTTTTGAAAGACCTGTAAATTTATTCACATTATAATTTACTTGAACTTGTACTCCATCAACTTCTACAAAAAATTCGATTTTATATTCATTTGGAAGTTTAGAGAAAGGAATTGAAATTTTGAATCCCTTATATTGTTTTATAATTTCATCTAAACTTTTATATTGATTAACCGTACGATCTACATCTTCGCCTACATAATCAACACCATTGATCTTAGCGATAATTTTACATTCTTCACGATCAAATAACGATCCAAAGAACCCTTCAATCATAAGGTTTGAATTCTTTTCTTCAATAAATTCGATTGTAACTTTGTTTTTAGATAGCTTAGTAACTAAGTACTCGTCACGATATAATCCTATATCTTGACCTTGCTCTAGTTCTTCAATCGATTTTGTAAAAACTTCTTTTAAAGGTATATTGTGTTTAAGACTTAGTGCAAAATGTAGATAGAACTGACTAATCTTTTTCGTTTTTAAAATAACTTCGTCGTCGATATAAGCTAAAATTTCTTTTATCTTATTTTTAAATTCAATATAGTCTTCATCACTTAATGGAGTATCTGCTTGGCTTTTAATAGAAAACTTCCATTTTAAATCATGCATGATTATATATTGAATATACTCAGGTAATTCCCCGACTTGTTCAATACTTTTATGAATAAGATCTAAACTAAACGTATCTAATGAATGGATAAACCAGTCATTTTTCATAGCATTTTGCATTGCTGAAGTACCGTCATTTCTTAAACGGTAGTTGTAACTAGCATTTTTTAAAACACCATATTTATTTTTCTCTAAAATAACATGGCTTACTAACTTACAATCCTCACCAATTCTACAATTACGGTCAAATTGATATTTCTTCATTAAATCACTTTTAATAAAAGCTGAAGCTGCGTGAGTTAATAATAGATTTGGTTGTTCAATGATATCAATCACTCGAGTTCTACCAAATTTATTGTTTAATGTGTGATTACCCGTTCTAGCTTCAAAGAATTTAATTGGAATCGCAACAAGATCAATCTCTTCTTCGTGCTCTTCAAAGAATGTATACACGTTTAACAATGTATCAATTGAAATCGTATCGTCTGGATCAAGAAACTGAACATATTTTCCTTTGATATAATCTATTCCATAATTTCTAGCGCTACTTACTCCACCGTTTGGCTTCTTTAAATATTGAATATTTTTAGGATATCTATTTTGATAATCTAAACAGATTTTTTCGCTATCATCTGGACTTTCATCGTTAACTAAAATAAGTTGTATATTTTCTTCAAAACCTATTGTTTGGTTTATTACACTATCAATAGCCTCTACAAGAAATTTTTCAACATTATATATTGGCATAATGATTGAAAATAGATAGTCATGACTTTTATCAATAGAATTCATTTAGTACTGCACTCCTATATTTGTTTAAATTTAATTCGCAATATGATTTTCATATTATGTTTTACTCATCAATTGCCAAATTATTATATCATACTGTATAAAAGAACGATTCATTATTCTAATGATTGCTTGTTTTGCCAATATAAGGCTTTCATTAAAAGAGCGAATTGTAATATTATTATTTTTTCAAAAAATCTAGTCTATCATACCATTTTTAAAATGAACAATAAATTAATAACCATTTTTAATTCTTGTCACAAATATTTCTGCACAATTGGAAAAAATTAATAACATTTTAACCTTTTGATGTTTTAATTTTTTTGTCTAACCACAACTCTATATGCCCTATCTCAATAGATGAATATGGATATTTTTATTTATTTTTGATAGACTAAAAATGATTAATTATGTTTACAATCTACTTCCATTGTTTTCCTAAGTTAATTTTACATATATTGATAAACTAGAGATCAAAAGGAGAAATAAGTATGAAAAAGGTATTAGTTACTGGTGGGGCCGGATTCATTGGTTCTAATTTAGTAAAAGCATATATAAATGAAGGTTATAAAGTAGTTGTCGTTGATAACTTATCGACAAGTTCTATACATAATATTCCTTCAGATGTAACTTTTTATGAAGAGGATATTAGAAGTAATAACTTTGCTGAAATAGTTCTAAAAGAGCAACCAGATATTATTAATCATCATGCTGCACAAATTGATGTACAATTCTCTGTTAAAAATCCTATGGAAGATGCTAGCATCAATATTTTAGGAACAATCAATGTACTGGAATCAGCTCGTCAATTAAAACAATTAAAGGATGTAACGCTTGTCTATGCTTCATCCGCAGCTGTATACGGAGAACCTCACTATCTTGGTGTAGATGAAAAGCATCCAATTCAACCACTGTCACCTTATGGTGCTTCTAAGTTTTCTCCTGAATTTTATTTTGATATGTATAATAAACTACACAACATTCAATATACTGTATTCCGTTATGCAAATGTATATGGAATTGGCCAAGATCCAAAAGGTGAAGGCGGAGTTGTTAGTATTTTAGTGGATTGTATAACATCTAATTCATTATTTACTATTTTTGGAGACGGTGAGCAAACTCGTGACTTTATCTTTGTAGATGATATCGTTGCAGCTAATCTTCTTGCAAGTAAAAATCCAGTCAATACGATTTGTAACGTATCGACAAATACACAAACATCTTTAATTGATTTATTAAAAATTTCAGAGGAAGTTATTAATAATAAAATTGAAATGGTATTTGCAGAAGAAAGATCTGGCGATATTAAACACAGTTACTTAAACAATGAAAAAACAATTCAATTACTAAACTGGAAGCCAAGTAATACACTTAAAGAAGGTTTAGATAAAACAATTCAATATTACAAAACACGCTAAATAAAGAAAGCTGATTTTTGATCTATTTCAAAAATCAGCTTTTTATTTTGACAAAAAAAAAAAGATTAAAAACGACTATCCCTGCAAAATTTGCAAAAATAGTCGTTCAACGTTCAATCTTATTTATTCTTATTTTTAAAATGTTGAATAATCACTTCAACAATTCTTCTTGAAGCTTCACCGTCTCCATATGGGTTTGATGCTCTCGACATTTTTGCGTGAGCTTCCTCATCTGATAATAGTTCATCTGCTAATGAGAAAATCACTTCTTCATCAGTTCCGGCAAGCTTTAATGTACCAGCATCAATACCTTCTGGGCGTTCTGTCGTATCGCGTAAAACAAGTACTGGTACGCCTAGTGAAGGTGCTTCTTCCTGCACACCACCAGAATCAGTTAGAATCAAATGCGATCTTGCAGCAAAGTTATGGAAATCAATGACATCTAGTGGTTCGATTAAATGGATTCGATTGTCATTTCCTAAAACTTCATTTGCAATTTCGCGAACAACAGGATTCATATGTACAGGATACACAACTTGAATATCATGATGTTTTTCGACTAAACGCTTAATCGCTTTAAACATATTTCTCATAGGTTCCCCTAGATTTTCACGACGATGTGCAGTCATTAAGACTAATCTGTCATTACCAATCTGATCAAGAACAGGATGAGCATACTCTTCCTTTACTGTTGTTTTTAGGGCATCGATTGCAGTATTACCAGTAATAAAAATTGTTTCTTCCTTTTTATTTTCAGCTAATAAATTTTGTGCTGATTTTGTTGTAGGAGAAAAATGCAAATCCGCCATGACACCAGTTAATTGACGGTTCATTTCTTCTGGGTATGGTGAATACTTGTCCCAAGTACGTAAACCAGCTTCTACATGCCCAATTGAAATTTGATTATAAAAAGCTGCAAGACTAGCAATAAAAGTCGTTGTCGTATCACCATGAACTAATACGATGTCCGGTTTCACTTCTTGCATAACCTTATTTAAACCTTCCAAACCTCTAGTTGTTACATCGATTAAAGTTTGGCGATCTTTCATTATATTTAAATCATAATCAGGCGTGATTTCAAAAATTTCGAGAACTTGATCCAACATTTGTCGATGCTGAGCTGTAACCGTCACAATGGATTCGATTTCATCCGGATGTTTAGCTAATTCAAGCACAAGTGGCGCCATCTTAATCGCTTCTGGTCTTGTTCCAAAAATTGTCATTACTTTAACAGTCAAAATTCTTTCCCCTTTCAAAAACAAATCGGCTTATTGAAATATATCTATCTATTGTATCTTAACTAAGGAAATAAAGACATTTTTTACCATGAAAAATACCGTTTTATTCCTCTATTTACATGGTTAATTGCAAAAATTGATCGTCTTATCCCTAATAAGTTCTTTAACTAGTAATTATTCGATTATTCATCACTTACGACATAGTCTTATATACTTAGTTTCCCACATATTGAAATCATTCATACCCGATGTAAATAATAATAGAAGAAAAAAGCACAGTTCCTTCTACTAAAAGGATACACTGTGCTCTCCGAAATACTTAATGAACTAATTTTACTTGTAACTCATCAATTAGACTCAAAATCTCTGAACACATTTTATCCATACAGTAATTTTCCTTCACAAATTCAACTAGCTCTTTCCTAGAACCTTTTCTACTATCCGCAATGTACTGCGCTGCTTGATCGAGTGATTCAAAAATATACTCATCAGGGAATATTGTTCGAGCTCCTTCACGATTTAAAACAATTGGCACAGCGCAAGAGGCCATCCCTTCAACGGGTGCTAAGTGAAAACTTTCATAATCGCTGACTGATAAGACAAAACCAATCGACTCGAGCCATTCAGCTGAATCTCCCCACTCTTCAAACTGAACTTGATTTCGATAGTGAGATTTCTCAATTTTTCGGAATAAACTTGTATAATAATCCTGCTCTTGTTGATTATTCCATACCCACGGAAACTCTTTCGGATGCTTTCCTTTTATCGAAAGAGTATATCGGCTGTCTTTTTCGTATAACTTTTCAAATATCTCAAGCGCTCGATCTAACCGTTTTAACTTCGGTACATAACCAAGTAATCCAATTCGAAAATCTGCATCATACTGCTTAGGCAAATGGAATCGTTCTACATCAACACCATTTTGAATGACAATCATCTTTTCTCTAGGAATCTTTGCAACACGATGAAATTCCTCATATATATAAGAAGAAATGGCAATAATCTTATCAATCTTCGTAAAATCAAATTGCTCTGGAAACGGGGTATTCATTTCAAAACGGTGCATTCTAACAATTAATACTTGATGATCTTTTTTATGCTCCTGGTACCATATCACATTTCCAAGTCCCCACTCGCAAAAAAGAACATCGGCCCAATTAACGACCTCTAAGCTTTTTGCAACTTGATGAATTGTATGACCTTCCCATAAATCAATTTTTATTTCAATGTCATCTCTAGCTTCAAACCTCTTAATGGCATCGTTTATAAATTTTAAATCATGCCCTATAATCGCCAGTTTCATAAAAACAGCTCCTTATACTAAAATTCTCTCAATTTTGTCTTGGCTAATGGCTTGTTCATAGGCATCTCGATAAAAATTAAACTCATCAATTTCAAAAAATTGAACGCCAGCTTTTGAGAAATGTCCAATTGATGATTTATCATCTAAAAGCTTTATAAATTCATTTGGATGAAGGAATCTAGTCGCCTTTTTACAAATCAATGCTTCATCAATTTGGCAATCATTTACGTAGTTATAGCTATTTCCATTCCCTTTTGCGATAATCGTATCATTCGTGTACTTAATAGCTAACATTAAGTCTCTTAAATAATTTTCTCCATAATAATGATCTAGATTAATTGGAGCAATATAATTCGAATCAACAAGATCATTCAAGCTGAAGTAATGATGGCAATAATCAATTAGGTAAGTTTTTACTTCCCCATGATTGTTTTGATTAAAAATGTCTAAATAGCCTTCAAACAAATCGAGTAAGATCACTAGCTTTTTTTGTTTGAAACCTTGTCTATTGTAAATCGCAATTAACTTTTCATAGTCGGCCTTACTTCGAACAATCCCTACTAACGTAGCAGCTTCTTCATATTTTTCGTACGGCAGATTTATAATGTTGAATAAATCTTCCACTCGATTCGTATAAGTGTGTTCTTCTAATACTTTTCGTAATGTGAGTAAACGATTTTTTTTATAAAAGGTCTCATCTGAATAATAGTTAGATAGTCGTTGTTTCATTATTTTTTCATCGTCTGTAGCCGTTACAATTTCACCAAACATTCGATGAATCCCCTCTGAATGGGAACTAATAATTGGCGTATTACTTGCCAATAACTCAAATACTCTCCGGGCAAACATTGTCGGAGATTTCGTAATACTATTTACATTTAGTGCTACTTTATATCCTTTATATGCAAGATCGATTTCATTTTGTTTTAAGTTTCCAACAATAAATGGTTTATACTCATCTGGAAATTGATTAGGACTTGTTGGATTATGATAGTTTCGGTCATATATATCCAGTCCGTATTCCTTCGAAGAATTTACTAGTTTCTCCATCGCACTCGTACGCTCAGGAAACTTTTTTCCATAATAAGCTCCAGCAAAAACTACTTTCTCTTTACGTGGAATATATTCAATTGGATTGTGAATTTTCGGTTGAGCTGCAAAAGGTAAGCAATAAACATTTTCACAGCCTTCATCCACATAGTTCTGAACTGATTCAAAATCAGTCGTACATACATAATCAAAATGCTTTGCCGTATCAATAAAAGCTTGATAATGAAACGGATCTTCTTTATTCCAAAAGACGGTCGGGATATTGTGTTCTTTACACCAATAAACCAGTTTTAATAGTTTCGTATGATTTCTGTGATTTTTTGTACCGATTTTATCCTTCCAAGCTCCATCGTTTCCAAGCCACGCAGACTCACAAAAGAATACATCAATTCGATGCTTTTTAAATTCAGTCAACCAATTCTCTGGCGTGATTTTTACAAGTTGAAACTCATAATCGAAGCATCGTGTCGTAAATTCGTCTGCAATAAAACCAACACGAAAGTCCTTAATTTCTTTCTTTTGTTTCTTCAAGTGACTATTGTCTATCGAACTATTTTTATATGAACCCATTAATTTAGCATGAAATAAATGAAGTGTGGCAGCACCTGTCATGTAAATTGAAAAAGAAGCCGATTGTATCTCATTTTGATTAAATTGAGATAGATCAACTAACTCGTCCATATGAAAACTGATTGTGCTAGCGTTATGCTCATAATCTATAAATCGCAATTCACAAACAACCTCACACTTACCGCTGACAAAGCCTGTGATGCCAAATTTAGTAAATAACTGACTTCTTCCTTCATTAAAAAGTAGTTCCATTAATTTTTTTTCGTCTTTATAATCAATAACCGCAGTCTGCTTTATTAGTTTGTTGTGAAATAGCGTTTTCTTTTCCTTTTGAAACCTTTGAATACCTTTACTAACTGTAAAATCATCAGCTGAAAATGGAAGTAACTCATGGTTTTGAAAATAGAAGGGTTCATCCACATTCATTAATTCTTGCAGCATCATTTTTGTGTCATATTTTTCATTACGTAATCTAGTTATTTGTTTTTCGATTAATTCTTTTAACATATATGACCCCTCATTTTCTTTTTAAATACTTTAAGAGCTTCCAATACTTCCTTGCCAATTTTCCAAATTTTGAGTTCCTAAACGTTTCGTAATTTATTTGAAGCTTTTGATATTCCTCTTGTAATTTTTCATATTCATACGAACCAAATGACTGCTTTACTTCGTTTACAAGAACATAATCATCGAGTCCCATCATAAATTCCTCATGCTCTACGATTAAATCCAACTGCCGAAATAATTGCTCTTCCATTCTTTTTTCTAATTCCATCACCTTATTAGAAAGGCACTCATTTTCTTTCATTAATAATTCATTTTTTTGTAGAATATTAGCACCGAAATCTTCATTCGAAACCTCTATTAAACTTGGTTTAAAATTTACAGTTGTTGAATCAACATGACTACTATTCAATAATTCACTATTCTTCATTTCAAACCTCCAGAACAATAAGATAAACACCTTAAGTAAGACGTGTTTATTAAAAAGGAAAATATTATTATTAATTAGAGATTAACGATTTTTTGTGAATCTTAATGAGTATCCATGTTAAAAGTATGTAAAAGATATAATAAGATGATTTTCCAAATTAGTAATGTATCAGAAAGTGTTAAAATATAAAAAATCCCCAACTGTAACGTTCCTTTCCAATGGAAAGTGAGTGCTACAACCGGGGTCTAATTTCTTGTAAAATATGATCCATAGATACATAATCTTAAATTCTTGTTAACATTCGTTCATTTAATACTAAAAAAACTAATGCCTTGTTTAATAATTATAATCATTATGTTAATGTTAATATCTGTTAGCATTTCGTAAATTTTTTTACGAATTCAAAAAATATTTTAATTAAATGGGATGGGCTGTTTTATGCTTAAAAAAATTGAATACTTAAATGATGGAATTAGACTATGCATAGAAGATCTAAATGAGAAAATAAATGAAGCATCTTCATTAGTCGTAAAACAGAGGTCAAATAAACATGTGAAAGTAAGCAATGAAATATTGCAGTGCTTAATAAAAAAGATTGATAACCAATATATAGTAGATATTAACTTTTCTGATTTGAAAAATATCACATTATATCCAATCGAGATTTTTGATTTATATTTAGCTAAAGATGCTGAATTATTACCATTAGAAATTAGTCGTAATCTTGAAATGCCAGCTAAATATATGAGCACGAAACTACTAAACATTTATTATGTAAAGACATATATAACAAATGATAATCGTATTGCGCTTTACTTAACACAAGATAAATTACATTTTAATCTAGTTAAAGCAGATTGTTTTGAAGATTTTGTTCAACTCTCTATTTCTGATCAAAAGCAATATAATCAAATCAAAACCGAACTAGCGATTAATACTCATTCATATAGTGCGCGTAGTGGAAATAACAATGAAATTTTGTGTTCAACGTTTAATGTATTTGATTTATTAAATAGCTATCCTGAATCGACTGAATTAGAACTATATGCTCAAATTACCTTAAACAAAAATATTAAAGTTTTAATTAACTTATTAACCGAGAATGAATCTAATCATCAAACTAAACACTTTTCACTTTTACTAAATAAGAACGTTATTTCAATTAATAGTAATGAAAAGAAATTAAAAGTCGCTGCATTTGGATCGTGTGTTACACGCGATAATTTTAATAGTAAATTTAACTTAAATTATAAAAATCATTTCGAATTAATTCGCTACCAAAACCAATCGTCAATCATTAGTTTAATGGGTAATCCGATTCCATATAATAGAGAGAAAATTGACAACCTAAATCAATATGAGCAAAATGATGTTTTCGATGACTTAGAAAAGAACTTTTTAAATGATCTAATCAATAAGCAACCTGAAGCTCTCATTCTTGATTTCTTTGGGGATGTTTATTTTGGCTGTTTAAAGACGAATAGTTCATATATTACTAATAATCGTTGGAAGATCAATAAAACTTCATTCTATAGAGAATTAAACGAAGTCACTACATTTAATTTGATTACTAATCTTAGCGAATACTTTACACTTTGGAAGCAATCGATTGATAAATTTTTACAAATTATTAATAGAGAAATTCCGAATTGTAAAATCATACTTCACAAAGCTAGATTTACTGGGATGTACTACGATCAGGAACAAAACATTAAGAAAATTAATTCCGACACTGATATCGAATTATTAAATGCCTTTTGGGACCAATTGGATGAATACGTGATTTCAAATTACGAGGTTTCAACAATAAATGTAAAACAAAACTATATTTCTATTGCAGATCATGCTTGGGGTATTTTCCATTTACATTTTGAACCAAATTATTATAAGAATTTTCTAGCTCAATTAATAAAATTAACGAAATAAATAAAGAGGGTGATTTTCAATCACCCTCTTTTTGATTTATTCAACGTTCTTATTAATTTTGAAATTGTGATAAGATGTTTCAATTGCATCAAATATTCTCTGTGAGTTATTTGTGTCTTTATATTTAAAAATTCTTCTCGAATTTTGTTGATATAGTTGATCTGCTGTAAAATCTCTATTTGAGATTTTAATGATTTCATCAAGCAACTTTTCTTCATTATTAACAATAATTCCAAGATCGCTATATTTAATTTGTTCAGTAGGTGCATGATGATTTTTATGTGGATCAAATTGATAAAATACTACTGGTTTATTCATATAAAAGAAATCACTTGAAACTGATGAATAATCAGTCAATAATAACTTCGATTCTTTTAGTAGATCTGAAACTTTGGCATCTTTTTTTAATAAGAATTCAATGTTTGGATGCTCTACAATAAAGTTTTCTAAGAAGCGCTGCATCTGATGATGAATATAGAACTTAACTTGAATATTTTCCTTACTAATAAAATCTTGAAACTTTTTATTTGATATCAAGTTTTTATACGTCTTAAAGTATTCCGAATTAGAGAATTGTTTTTTATTTATTTTAAATAAATGACGTCTCCAAGTTGGCATAATTAATATTTGTCTCTTCGTAATCGCATCATGTAAATTATCAAATCTTGCTAATCCTGTTACTTCAACTTCATCTTTTGAATAGTTTAGAGTTTCCATAATAATTTCTTTTTCAAATTCTGAACTAGCTATAATTAAATTTTGTTGATACTTTTTCTTTGATAAATACGGAGAAATATTATGAATAATAACGCCATGCTGGATACATACTTGAAATTTATTCTTTAATTGCTTTCTAAATCTTGAGGTGAAATATTTTGAAGGATTTGGAAAACCACTTTCACTAAATGTCCAAGCACTAACATATACATCCGCTAATAGTGTGTAAATTTTATGTTTAAAGGAAGAGTGATGAATAACATTTCCTAATTTAGCTACTTTATCATAATGCGGAGAATTTTTCTCAATTATATAATAAATCTTTCTGTTTGGATGTTGCTCTCTACAATACTTAAAAAAGAAATATCCATTATCTTCAGCTTGATCAGCTCTTTCACAAACTAACCAAACCTCTTTATTTAAATATAGAAGTTTATAGAAAGATACAATTAGCAGTAATAAATATTTAAATATAAATCCTTTTACTTTGCGCATTGTTGGTTTTGCTAAACGTAATGGTTTCGTCATTTTCCATGTTAAGTCTTCACTAGGATCGATTGGATGCTTCTCTAAATATTTGCTATATTTGTTTGCCGTTTGATATTGGTATCTCTTACTCCTGAACAACTTCATATAACTATTGGCTTCAGAATACTTTTTCATATTTAAGATTGCAAAAAAACCTTTATAGCCTTCTAGTTTTATATTCTTTAAAGTTTCAGGTAAATTGACTTCTTTTGTTATTAAATGTAATAGTTCTAATAATTGAATTTGAAGCCCTTCATCTAATTCATCAACAAATATCTTTTTATCAACTAAAATCATTAGTTGCTTAATGAACATATCATATGTAAATTTTTGAAGGTCTTTATCGGATTCTTCTCTTACTTTTACAAATAAATAGTTAATTTCTTGAACTTGATTATGGATATACTCATCATTAATCTCAGTATTTTTAATCTCTAATACATCATTCGTTCCAATATTTTTATTTTTAAAATATTGCTTTAATTGAAAATACTTTAATTCAAAATAATTGAACGCTTGAATTTTATTTTTTACAAGATAATCCTTTAAGGTAACAGTTCTCAGTAAATTCATACTCATTAGATCTGAATAAGTAAAATCATTTATATTTACTGGATTCACTTCTAATTTTTTTGTATTTTCAGTAGGAAAAATGCAATCATATTTACCAGAATCTGCTATTCTCAAAAATACTTCTAATAAATGCTTATTAATATTGATTTTACGATCATAAATAAAGACATATTTGCCATTTAAGTCTTCTGGCTTCAATTTTGTATTTATTACACTTAGGTCATTAAACTGATTAGTTAATGTTTTCTCAGTCTCTTCATTCAGTACTTCATTTTCTGTATTAAAAAGGATTAATTCAATTTGATTTTGTTTAATACTTTGATCCTTAACTGAATTAATACAATCAAGAGCTTGATTGATCTCCTCTTTTCCAAATGGAATTATGATGCTAAATTGCAACTTACGACACCCTCTTCACAAGTCTGATCACTTTTCTTAATGGACTTGTCACTTTCCAAAAATTACTATTTCTTATTTTTGATGACTTTTTATAGTCTTTCTCTAGTTCTTTGCTTCTTTTAAACCACCATCTTCTAGCAATTAATAAAAGATTATATTCTAAAGCTTCTTCAATATGGCCCGAGCTAATCAGACTAAGAATTGGTTCTTCCACTTCCATATAGTCCTTCGCTAAATCTGGATCATAGCCCACCATTACATCTTTTACTAAATTAAAAAGATAAAGTTGTTGTTCTTTTTTTAAACGCTTAAAGTCTGCATCTCCGGTTTTCCAAAAAATTGATCTAAATACATTTATTTGAAAATACTTGTAATCGCTTTTTGAAAGTAAAGGCTTAATCGTTAAAGCAGATTTCACATCATTTTCAACTGTACTAATAATATCTCTTTGTGTTAGAGATAAATTTTTCACATCATTTCTTCCTCGATATAGATAGATTACTTCAGGTATATAGCTGAATTTTTTTGCTTTAGAGAATAATAGAATATCATAATACTTATCTTCACCGTTTTTCATACCCTCAATAAAGTTAATTTTATTTTTTAATAGAAACTCAGTTTTCACTAATTTTAAATAAACAGCCGTTTTAACTTGATAGAAAAATGGAACATTCTCTATATTTACATCGATATATTTCTTTTGTAATTGATATTGTTTAAATGTAACGTGTTCATGTCTGCGCTTTGTTTCATCATCAAAGCTGATCATCTTACCCATTACAAAATCAGACTCACTGTTTTCAATGATATTAATTAGTTTTTCATATGCATCCAATGGTAATACGTCATCCGGATCTAAAAAGATTGTATATTTACCTGTGGCATTTTCCATTCCAACATTCCTTGGTTTACCTGGAGCACCAGAATTCTCTGTGAAATGAATGGCTTTAAAATTTTCATATTTCGTTGCATATTCATCAATAATTAGAGGAGTACGATCTTTAGAGCAATCGTTTACCATAATTACTTCTAAATTTTCATAGCCAATGGTTTGGTTTAATAATGAATTTAAGCATTCATGAATATAATTTTCTACATTATAAATAGGTAAAATTACCGAGATTAACGGTTGATTCATCCCTTGTCCTCCTTGAATTAATAATTAATTTTTCATTAGAATAAGTATTTTTTTCTAATCAGTTTTTAATGGTGAAACTAGTAATCTACAACATTATATTTTTCTGAAAAAACATAACATTAATGAAACATATTTGAACATAAAAAAATTGTAAATTTCGCAAAAAAAAACTTACAATTTTGTAATGAAATTGTCATTTATTGATACAAAATGTATTATAACATAAAAAAATGTTACTTATAAATGGTAAGTAACATTATAGTTAGAAAATGATTAAAAGAATCATATTTAGGAATATTTACCGAAACATTAGAATTTTTTTGGAATTAACTAGGTTATTAGTTTTAGTTAAAATTACTCATAAATCACATATATTAAGAAGTCTAAATTACTATACATATGAAATTAAAAAAGACGTTTTCAAATTAAAAGAAACCGTCTAAATTACTCTTATTATTTTAATGAAATTCCCTCATCATGTTCATTTCTAATTATTTACCGTATTGTTTTTCAAAATATTGTTTATACCCACCAGAAACAATCGTTTCCCACCATTCCTTATTATCTACATACCATTGAACTGTTTGAACAATCCCTGTATCAAAATTATAAGTTGGTTTCCAGCCTAGTCTTTCTAATTTACTTGGATCAATCGCATATCTTTTGTCATGACCTAAGCGATCTTGTACAAATTGGATTAAATCTTGAGATTTACCTAGAGTAGAAATGATTTGCTTAACGACCTCTAAATTTGTCCGTTCGTTATGGCCACCTACATTGTAAACTTCCCCATTTTCTCCTTTATGCATTACTAGATCAATCGCTGAGCAATGGTCATAAACATGTAACCAGTCGCGAATATTTTCACCAGTACCATAAACAGGAACTTTTTGGCCATTTAATACACGAGAAATGGTTAATGGAATTAACTTCTCTGGAAAATGATATGGTCCGTAATTATTTGAACAACGTGTGATATTCATAGGAAATCCAAACGTTTCATGATATGCACGAACTAATAAGTCAGATGAGGCTTTACTTGCAGAGTACGGACTATTTGGTTGTAGAGGTGTATCTTCTGTAAAAAAAGTTGTAGGATCAAAATCTAGATCACCATACACTTCATCTGTAGATACATGTACAAATTTCTTAACGTTTATCGCTTTTGAAGCATCTAGTAAAACTTGAGTTCCTAATACATTTGTTGTCACGAATATACCCGGGTCAGTTATTGAACGATCAACATGACTTTCTGCTGCGAAGTGGATGACATAGTCGAACTTTTCTTTTTTAAATAACGTCATGATTTCTTCATGGTTTGAAATATCAATTTTGATAAAATGATAGTTTTCATTTTGTTCGATATTTTTATGCTTTGTTAAGTCACCTGCATAGGTTAAAGCATCCAGATTATATAGGCAATAGGACGGGTATTTATTTATCATGTATTGAACAAAGTTTCCACCGATAAACCCGGCACCGCCTGTAACAGCTACTTTCATGTTTTATTGTACCTCGTCTCTTTTATTTAATTGAAGTAAATACCTAGCTAATGCGTCTTGCCATGAAGGTAAGGATTGAAAGCCATTATCTACTAGCTTTTGTTTTGATAATCTCGAATTTTTCGGTCTAGCTGCTCTAGTAGGATAGTCCTCGGATGCAATCGATTTTACTAAAGTTTTACTGTCGGTTTGTTTAAATATTTCTTTTGCAAAATCAGCCCAACTAGTAAAGCCTTCATTTGTTGCGTGATAGATTCCATATTTATCTGATTTAATTAAATCTACTATTAATATAGCCAAATCAACTGTATAGGTTGGCGATCCGATTTGATCTTCGACTATATTTAATTCATTTCTAGTTTCTGATAGTCTTAACATTGTTTTAATAAAATTATTCCCATTAACTCCAAATACCCACGAAACCCGAATGATAAAATAGTTTTCGATTAATGATTGAACAACTTTTTCACCTTCATACTTTGTTAATCCATAATAACCAATTGGGTCTGCTTGGTCATCTTCATTAAAAGGACTTTCACCTTTCCCGTTTAATACATAGTCCGTACTAATATAGATGAACTTTGAATGATGCTTTTTCGCAGCTTCAACTAAATATCTCGTTCCTTCAACATTCACTTTCCAGCAATTCTCTTTATCATCTTCAGCCTTGTCAACTGCTGTATAGGCAGCGCAGTGAATAATAACATCAGGTTTATATGAATCTACTATAGAAAATACTGATTCTCTTTTAGTAATATCCAGCTCTTGTCGACCGCAGCCTTTAACATTTAAGCCATGCCGCTCACATTCTTGGACGACATCATATCCTAGTTGCCCACCGTATCCAGTTACTAAAACCTTCATTTATCTTACTCCTTATAGATAAAATTATTTTCAGCATCCTTTAATAATGGTGCGATTTTGTCCTTTGCAGATAATAATGGTGAAATATTGATTGGCCATTGTACCTGAATAATCGGGTCGTTCCAAAGAATGCCTCGATCACATTCAGGTGAATATAGCTCATCAACTTTATATTGGACTTCCACATCATCTGTTAAAGTCATAAAACCGTGAGCAAATCCTTTTGGTATGAATAATTGTTTTTTATTTTCTGCACTTAACTCGATACCGAGCCACTTTCCGTATGTCGGACTCCCTTTTCGAATATCAACAGCCACATCAAAAATGGAACCCCTTGTACAACGGACTAATTTCGTTTGTGCTTTTGGAGACAATTGATAGTGTAATCCACGTAAGGTCCCCTTCGATGCAGAAAATGATTGATTATCTTGAACAAAATTTAAATCCATTCCAAAATCTTTCATTTTAGAATCATTATATGTTTCCATAAACCAACCACGATGATCACCAAAAACAGTTGGCTCAATAACTACAATTCCTTTTATAAAAGTTTCTGTAATTTTCATTGATAATGACCCCTTAAGCTAATATTTAATCTCACCATTTGCAACTTTTCGTAAATAATTACCATAACTTGTTTTACTAAGTGATTCGCTTAAACGTACTAATTGTTCTTTATCAATCCACCCATTAATATAAGCGACTTCTTCTGGAGCAGATATTTTAATTCCTTGATGCTCTTCAATTGTTTTGACAAAATTTGTTGCCGACACTAAACTTTCATGCGTTCCAGTATCTAACCATGTATAACCACGACCAAGTAACTCCACTTCTAGTTCACCTAAATTTAAATAAGCTTCATTTACAGAAGTAATCTCCAATTCTCCCCGATTAGATGGTTTTACGTTTTTAGCAATTTCAATGACACGATTATCGTAAAAATACAATCCCGTTACTGCATAATTTGATTTTGGAGCCACTGGCTTTTCTTCAATGCTCAACACTTTCCCAGACTCATCAAATTCTACAACACCAAATCGCTCAGGATCATGGACATGATAACCAAATACTGTTGCCCCTTTTTCCTTCATCGCTGCTTTCTTCAAAATACTACGTAACCCACTGCCATAATAAATATTGTCACCTAATATCATCGCAACAGAATCATTTCCAATAAACTCTTCACCAATAATAAACGCTTGAGCCAATCCATCTGGACTTGGCTGTACTTTATATTTCAACGAAACTCCAAACTGAGAACCATCACCTAATAGTGCCTCAAAACGAGGCAGATCCTCTGGAGTCGATATAATTAAAATCTCCCTAATACCCGCCAGCATTAAAGTAGATAACGGATAATAAATCATTGGTTTATCATACACAGGCAATAGCTGCTTACTAGTCACCATCGTTAATGGATAAAGTCGAGTACCACTACCACCTGCAAGTATAATTCCTTTTATCGCAAAGACCTCCTAAACATTTAGGAATATATATATTATTATGTTGGTGATTAAATGGATGTGTAGGTTAAATTCTTAGGAGATTGGAATGAATGACGAATTCAGTTGAAATCTAAGTAGAATAAAGTAGGGGCCTAGAGGTAAAAAAGACATAAAAAAAGAACCACCGTTAAAAGGTTATCTTTTAACGATGGATCCTAAAAAATGTTACATCAAAGATTTAGACGTTATTTTGTTTCCGCAGGTAGTTCTAAATGCTGGCGAAGATCATTAGATATACTATCCTTTTCTTGTTGAGATACAATAAAATAATAAATTTTATCAATCATCTTGCCTTCACCTTGAACCTGAGTTTTACTAATATTCTGTGCAGCCTCACGGTAATCCTTTTGAATCGAAACCATATCACTTAAAGTAATATTCGTCACAACGTTCTTTTGAATTGCTTGTAAAATAGATTGATAGTTTGTTAAAGAAGAAATTGAAGCTCCCTGTTTAATAACCGCTTCAAGAATTTCTCTTTGACGAAGCTCTCGACCAAAGTCACCACGAGGATCTAACTTACGCATACGAGAGAACTTTAAGGCATCTACACCATTTAAATGAATTGGTCCTTTCGTAAAGTGAACACCATCATAAGTAAAGTCTAAGTCATTATTTACATCAACTCCACCTACTGCTTCAACGATATCTTTAAAGCCTTCCATATTAACTTCAAGATAATAATCAATTGGAATGTTCAAGAAGTTTTCAACCGTATCAACAGACATTTGAATTCCACCAAACGCATATGCATGGTTAATTTTATCCTCTTTACCTTTTCCAACAATTTCAGTTCTTGTATCACGCGGAATACTTACCATTTTTGTTGTATGTGTATTCGGATTAACCGTCATCACAATCATTGAATCCGAACGACCTTTATCACCAGGGCGATGATCAACCCCTAATAGTAAAAGAGAGAAAGGTTCTTTCTTTTCAACATTTACTTCTTCTTTTCGTTTATCTGTTTTCTTTATGTCTTTATAGATTGCGTCTGTTGTCTTATTTACATTGTGGTAAATTGAATACGCATAACCGCCTATTCCTAGACCGATTAGGACTACTACACTAACTAGGATTAATAGTACTTTTTTTGTTGTGGACATTTTTTTAGATGAGCTTTTTTCTGATCTGGACAAGATTTTTCTCCTTTGATTAGGAATTTAATTTGTAAAAATTTAACATTACTAATTTCTATCTTACTTGATTAGACAACTTTTTGCATTTGTTTGTTAACTAATTTTAATAAACTTAAATAAAAAAAATACACGACCTCATTTAAAAAGGTCGTGTATTTAAATATATCCGCATCTATTCACTATTGTTCAAAACGACTTAATAAATCTTTTTTAATAGCTTCTAATTTTTCACTGCTATTTTCTAAAGAACTTCCTTTTACGCCAAAATAGAATTTAATTTTCGGCTCTGTACCCGATGGTCGTAATGCACACCATGATTCATCTGATAAAATATATTTTAGAACATTTGATTTTGGCAGATTAATTTCAACTGTCGTACCATCTTCAAGACTTGTTTTAGTACTTTCCTTATAGTCTTCAATTACTGAAACTTCAAGACTAGCAAACTCTTTCGGTGGGTTCATACGGAAATCATTCATCATTTGTTGAATTTGCTCCGCTCCATCTTTCCCCTTCAATGTCATAGAAACTAGATCTTCTTTAAAGAAACCATACTTTTCAAAGATTTCTAGTAATCCATCATATAATGTTTTACCTTGAGACTTATAATATGCAGCTACTTCACAAGCTAAAATAACAGATTGAACTGCATCTTTATCTCTTACAAAATCACGAATTAAATAGCCATAGCTTTCTTCATAGCCAAATTGGAACTTGTATTCACCTGTTTGTTCAAACTCTTTAATTTTCTCGCCAATAAACTTGAAGCCAGTAAGTGTATCAATCGTATCAATACCATAGTTTTGGGCAATTACTCGTCCAATTTCAGACGTAACGATTGTTTTTAAAACTACCCCGTTTTCAGGTAAAGTTCCAAGTGAATTCTTTTGAGATAATAAATACTCAAGCATTAATGCACCAGTTTGATTCCCTGTTAATATCGTAAACTCTCCTTCAGAGTTACGTACAGCAACACCTAAACGGTCTGCATCAGGGTCAGTTGTAATTAATACGTCTGCATTTACTTGCTCACCGTACTGAATACTTAGTTCGAATGCCGCGTGTTCTTCTGGATTTGGAGATTTTATAGTTGTAAAGTTTGGATCTGGAAGCTCCTGTTCTTTGACTACAGTTACGTTTGTATAACCTAGCATACTTAATCCATTACGAACAGGAATATTAGATGTCCCATGTAATGGTGAGAAAACAATATTTAAATCCTTCGCATGCTTTTCTACAATTTCAGCATTCACAACTACTGTTTTTAACTCTTCTAAATAAGCATAATCTACTTTCCCGCCTATTATTTCCAGTAAACCATTATCTAGTAGATGTTCTTTTGAAGCTACTTCTACTGTTAATTCATCTTCAACCTGGTCTACGAAACTAGTTAATGAATCTGCTTCTGTAGGAGGTAATTGACCACCATCAGGACCGTATACTTTGTATCCGTTATATTCTGGTGGGTTATGACTTGCTGTTAAAACGATGCCACTAAATGCACATAAATATCGCACAGCGAATGATAATACTGGTGTTGGACGTAAGCTTTCAAATACATATGTTTTGATTCCATGTGCACCTAGAGTTGTTGCAGCTTCCATTGCAAATTCAGGTGATTTGTGGCGAGAGTCGTATGCGATTACTACACCTTGATGTTTTGCTTCTTCACCTTGGTTCTCAATGAAGCGTGCTAGTCCTTCTGATGCTTTTCTTACTGTGTAAATGTTAAGACGGTTTGTTCCTGCGCCTAATTCTCCTCGCATTCCGCCTGTACCGAATTCAAGGTTTTTGTAGAAGCTGTCTTCTATTAGTTTTTTATTTGATTTCATTTGTTCTAGTAATGATTTTAATTCAGTATCTAATGTCGGATGGTTGTACCATCTTTCAAATTGATTTATAAAATTCATGTCGTTCCCCCTTTTTACAATGATAGAAAATCAAAAAATTAAGCGTATATTTTAAACTACGAATTCTTAAACATGAGAAGTAATTAAATCCATTTTGCCATTAAGAGAGAATTCTTTTACGTAGCATGGGATTAAAAAGTGCATTCCCTTTTTTAGAGAATGAGTTTCTTCATTAATAGTAATACTTCCTTCACCTTCAATAACACTACCTAAAATGAAAGGATTATTATTTAGTAGATTTGTAGTTGCAGTAACTTTCCATCTTTCCACGGAGAAGAACTCATTGTCTATAAATTCTGTAATTAAGGTACCTTCTTGTTGATATTCATTCCTTATTGGATTGGCATCAGCATGGGGAAAAGTAATGACATCCATTGATTTTTCTATATGTAACTCTCTTAAATTACCGCTATCATCACGTCGATCATAATCATATAAACGATAAGTTGTGTCTGAGTTTTGTTGCGTTTCTAGGATTAATGTTCCTTTACAAATTGCATGTACTGTTCCGCTTGGTATATAGAAAAAGTCTCCGGGCTTTATTTGAATTCTGCGAAGAACTTCATCCCATTTGTTCTCCTCAATTACATTGAGAAATTCAACTTTTGACTGAGCATTATGCCCAATTATCAATTCAGCACCTTCTTCACAATCAAGAACATACCAGCACTCAGTTTTACCTAACTCACCGTTTTCATTGATTTGAGCATATGTATCGTTAGGATGAACCTGTACAGACAAATCGGCCTTTGCATCTAGAATTTTTGTTAATAGTGGAAATTTCTCCCCTTGTAAATTTCCAAATAAGTGTTTTTGCTGGCTCCATAGTTCGCTTAAAGTTAAACCTTTAAACTCTCCATTAGCTACAACACTTGGACCATTACCATGTGCTGAAATTGCCCAACATTCTCCAGTTTTGTCATTTGGAATCTCGTAACCAAAAATTTCTTCTAGTTGAGTTCCACCCCAAATACGTTCTTGAAAGACCGGTCTAAAAAAGAAAAGATCCTGTTTTTCTATTAATACGTTCATTTACAAAAACCTTCCCCTTAATTATTCTAATAATAAAAATCCATCTAGAAGTTCTAGATGGATTCAGGATTAATCTTTAAGTTTAAAATTTCACAAATTTTATCTACAATAAGTCCCACTTCATTTTCACGTTTAACTTCTTCTCTAATTGGTAAATCTTTAACTGAATATAATTCTTCTAATGTAATCGTTTCAGCTAAATTATATTCTTTTAAATATGAAATAGTATTTCGATCTTCATTTAATGATTGTCTTTCAATGACATACAGTGACTTACCTTGGTTTACAGCTTCACTAACTGTACCCCAGCCTGCTTTCGTAATGATGATGTCACTTGCTGCGATATAGTTTTGTGACTCTGTATAGTCGAAAGGTATCTTATATATATTGTTGCCTTCAGCTTGAACATTGGATGAAACAATATAGACATTATTAGCATACGACCATATAGGTAAATCCATTAATGGCATATCTATTTTCATACCTATTCCAACAAAAATTATCTTTTTGTTGCCAGATGAATTTACAATTTGTCTTATTCTATTTACTTCAATTTGATCAACTGTTCTACTGAAAAATGAAAAATTGAGTTGTCCAACTCTACCCCATTTTTCTTGATTTGTAGCAAGAGAAAAATAGTAATCTAGTTGTTCATATGATTTTCTTAATCTTTCTAAATCCTGTTCTTTTAGCATATCTTTGTATGCAGAATACCAAGTGAAATTAGAAATACCTATTGTAGGAACATCGAGAATAGATCCTACTTCTATTCCAATCGGAGATATATCAGATAGAATACCTGCAATACATTTATTATTAAAGTATTCTAGTTCCTTTTCAACTATTTCTTCCCAATTTTGATAGTAATCAAAAAGTCTACTTTTAAGTGCAATTGGGTCTGGTTCAAGTGAATCTTTTTTAAGCACATATCCAATATCCGTCTGAACTTCATGAAAAACAACACGTTCACCATATTCAGCTAATGATTCTTTTAAAAATTTTATAGCGAACGAATTACAAATAATTACTCTAACATCTGATGTTCTATTTAATAAATTACGGATAACGGCAATACTTCTAGAAGCATGACCATATCCGTAATCTGAAATATAATATGCGATTGTTTTCATCGATTACCTCATAAAATATTATCTTTTCACCTTGTGATAACACTCACGTTCAATATCTAACCATTCTAAATATTTACGTTCAATGTCACCCTCAACAACTGGATAGCCTGTTTGGACTTCAATAAATTCTAAATCAGTTATTGCTTTTAATGTGTGGAAATATCCAACAGGAATGGTTAATACATCCCCTTCACGAACAACGTTAATTTGTCCATCAATGACAAATATTCCTTCACCCTTTACGATCGTCCAAACTTTTTCACAGTGTTGATGACGATGATAGCTTAAGTTCTTTCCAGGTAGTATGTTGATTCGCTTAGTAACGTTGTGTGTCCCATTATCATATACCATTTGATCAAGTACACGATATGAACCCCATCGACGCTCCTCAAACATTGGACGCTGATCTAAATTTTCTACAACTTCTTTAATCTTCTGACTTGCCATTTTTTCAGATACTAATATGCCATCAGGACTAACTGAAACAATTGCATCTTGAATCCCCATTACTGTTACAGGAATATGCAATTCATTAATGACATGAGTATTTTCACAATTACCCCATTTAAAAACTTGCCCTAAAGTATCAGAACCCATTTCCTCAGTTAATGTGTTCCAAGTTCCAAGATCTTTCCAATAGCCTTCGTAGCTAATCGCAACAATCTTGTCTGTTTTTTCAACAACTTCATAGTCAAAGCTTATTTTTGGAAGTTTACTATAATTTGAAGAAAGCTCACTATAAACTAACGGTAAATCTTTTTCTTCAAGAATTTTTAACATTGATCCTAAACGAAATGCAAATACACCACTGTTCCAAATTGCACCCTCATGAATTAACTCTTCCGCTTCAATTTCAGATGGTTTTTCTTTAAAATGACTTACTTGGATAACCCCATCATTCACAGTTGATGGAACAATGTAACCATATTTGGATGATGGATAGGTTGGATTAATTCCCATTAAAGCTAAATCTGCATCAGAATTTTTCAATACATTTTCTAAATCTAAAACACGTTTAAAAAATGCTTTATCAACGTATGGATCAACTGGTAATACTGCAACAATTTCATTTTCGTCAATAAGTTCTTCTGAAAATAAAAATGAAGAAGCTAATGCAATTGCTGGGAACGTATCTCGTCGTTCTGGTTCAACAATTATTTTAACTTCTTCACCTATTTGACTTTTTATCATTTCTGTTTGTGTTTTACTAGTAGCAATTACGGTATTTTCTGCTACCCCTAAGCTTTCTAATTGGTTCCAGACTCTTTGAACCATTGACTCTAGCTCGTTATGTTCGTTTGATAATACTTTTAAAAATTGCTTTGAACGTGAATCATTAGATAATGGCCATAATCGTTTACCTGAACCGCCTGATAAAAGGACTAAACGCATCAAATCTCTCCTTACTATTTACATAATTAATTCCAATAAAAATAGCCCTTTTTTTCATAAATAGAAAATAGAACTTTATCTAATTTAATATACTCTCTAGAACAGGTACTCCCACTTCACGACCAATTGAATGATATTCAACCCCTACTTGTGCCATATCTCTAGGTTTATAACAATTCCTACCATCAAAAACAATCGGATTCTTCATTAAATTTTTAAATTCCTTAATGTCAAAATCCATAACATCTTTCCACTCAGTCATAATGAAGCACATTTCACTTTCTTCTAGTGCATCAACTATTGATGTAGTATACATAATCTTGTCACCAAAATGTTTTTTTGCATTTTCTATTCCAACTGGGTCGTATGCTACAACATTTGCACCACGTTCAATAAGATAATTAATATTTGGAATCGAAGGTGCTTCTCGCATATCGTCTGTGCCCGGTTTAAAAGTTAAGCCTAACACCGTTATTTTCATTCCTTCGAAACTTTCAACCATATTTCGTGCCTTTTTAATTAGTTTCATTTTTTGATTTTGATTCACTTCAATTGCAGCTTTGATTGTTTTTAACTCATAATCATGATCACTTGCTAACCAATGTAATGCTTTCGTATCTTTAGGGAAGCATGATCCACCGTAGCCTAGTCCTGCTTTTAGAAATTTATTACCAATTCGTTCATCATAGCTCATCCCTTTAGCTACATCTTCAACATTTGCACTAACAATTTCACAAAGATTTGCTATATCATTCATAAACGAAATTTTCAGAGCTAAGAAGTCATTTGATGCATACTTAATCATCTCCGCACTACGACGATTCGTAACAACAATTGGTTGATTAAAAGGTTGATAGATTTTCTCCAATAGCTCACGAGCCCAATCACTTTCGACACCAATTACTATTCTTGAAGCATATAAAGTGTCATTTACTGCAGTTCCTTGTGCTAGAAATTCAGGGTTTGATGCTACTTCAATATGAACATCATTTTTTAAATGCTTTCTTAAATGTGTTTCAATTTCATCATTTGTACCTATTGGAACAGTTGATTTAACAACCACTAATACGTCTTTCTCTGCGTTTTCAGCAATTTGAATAGCCACTTTTTTTACATGATCTAAGTTCGCTGAACCATCACTTCGTTCAGGCGTTCCAACAGCAATCATAATAATATCTGCATCTCTATATGCATTCTCAAATTCAACTGTGAAATCAATTCGCCCTAAATCATAGTTATTTCTCATTAAATCTTGAAGTCCTTCTTCATATATTGGAGATAGCCCAAGTTTCATCATTTCAATTTTTTCTTTGTTAATATCTACACATACTACAGTGTTGCCTACCTCTGCAAGACAAGCACCAGTTACTAAACCTACATAGCCTGTTCCTGCTATTGCTATTTTCATATTATTTTCCTTTCTTAATAAATTCTTATTTAAAATTTATACGCAGGAAATTATATCTATTTAATTAAGATTCACTCAATATTTTTTTTACGATTTTATCCCATGTATAACCTTCAAGAATTTTATTACGAGCATTTTCTCCTAATTTTCCTCTTAGAGTTTGATTATTTAAAATACTGTATATTGACTCTACCCATGTATTTTCATCCAAATTATTTAACACTAATCCATTCTCTTTATTTAATAGTGTTTGTGCTCCACCATTAAATGTTGATATTACTGGTAATTTAAAATACATACTTTCTAGTAAAACCATTCCAAATATATCGTAATTAGTAGGAAATATAAATAAATCTAAATTCTGATATAAATATTTTAACTCTGATTGTTTTAATTTTTTTAAATGAAAAATATTATTTTCAACCTCTAATTCTCTTGCCAGATTAAAATATTTTTTAGTGTCCTCTTCTCTTCCATTTCCAACTACAACTAAATTGATATTTGAATCTTTCTTTACTAGTTTTGAAACTATATTAAATAAAAACTCTATATTTCGACGCTCTTCGAGTACGCCAATATAGAGTAGATTTTTTTTATTTAAATCAATTTTTCTACAAATATCATTCATAGTAATTTTAATATTTGTATCCAATTTTTCACTATCTAATCCTACACCTATAGTTTTAACATTTTTAAAACCTTTATTTATTAAGTATTCTTTTGCTAAATCTGACTTCGTAAACACTTTTACTACTAGTCGTTTTATAATTGGAGTTAGGAAAGTATCGTAGAATATTTGAACTATTCGCTTATTATTGTCCAGATATGGACCGTGATATAAATAAACCTTATCCTTGCAAAATATAGCTAGTAATAATGTCATAATTTGATTATATTCAGTCGATATAATAAATTCGTATTGGCTCAAAACAGATTTCTTTAGCATAGAATAGAATATACTGTTACTCATAAATTTAATTGCTTTTGTCCATTTTATAGTTAGTTTCCTATTCTGATATTCATAAATAACTTCATCAAAAGTATTACTATCACTATAATAAACTATGTCACAATCAAAACCTTTTTTTACAAGAGCTTTTCCTAACCCAACTTCTTGTAAATTATAGGAGTCAGCGTTAACTTGAGATGCAAAATTTCTAATAATTAATACTCTCTTATTCATTTCTTGCTACCTCTACAATCTTTTAGAAAAATTCATATTTTGACGTTTGTAATTTTTTTGTCTGTTTTTATGATAAGACTTAACAAATTTATAAATATAAGCTGAATTATTATATAGATATCTTTTCCATAATCGCTTTGGTTCTGTTAAAAGCCTGAAAAACCATTCAAAACCCAATTTTTGAATAAATAATGGTGGCCTTTTAATATCACCAATAATAAAATTAAATGCCGCTCCAACACCTAGTAGAATACCATTAATTTTAGGGCTATTTTCGTACATCCAAATTTCTTGTTTCGGACAACCTAAACTAACAAAAATAAGATCTGCTTTTGACAGATTTATATTATTTTGTATTTCTTTAGTCTCTAACTCACTTAAACTTCTAAATGGTGGTGAGTAACTACCGACGATATTTATATCTGGATAAAGCTCTTTTAATTTTTCCTCTAACTGTATTAAAGTATCTTCAGTTCCACCATAAAAATATACCTTGTAATTTTTCTTAGAAGCCTCTTCACATAGTTTTAACATTAAATTAGGTCCATCCACGCGATCTTGTGTGCTATATCCAAACATTTTTAATGCCCAAACAAGAGGCATACCATCTGGCGTGCATATATTTGCATTATCCAAGGCCCTACTAAACTTTTCTTCATTACTCGCTGTAACAAGTGAATGTGTATTACAAACGCACACATATTTTTGCATTTCATTTGTATTTATCCATTCTTTTATTTTATTAACGGTATCTTTAAAATTTAATGCCGTAACCTTCGAACTTAAAATATATGCATAAGGGTTATTCTTCATTTTTTTCTCTCCCAATTACTTCTTCATATATACTCATAAGTAAATTAAAATTAGTATCAGCGGTATATTTTGTTTCATACTGCTCTTTTACATTTTTCTGAAGCCCAATGTAATTGTAATTTGGATAAGATAATGCTTTTAGTAAAACTTCTTTTAAATGTTCTACATTACTATTTTCAAAATGAAAACCTGTTACCCCATCAATAACAACCTCCTTTAAAGAGCCTATATTTGATGCTATAACAGGTGTATTTACAGAATAAGATTCTATTATTGTCATCGGGAACCCTTCGTAACATACTGAAGGAACTATTACATACTTTGCTTTAGACATAAATTCTAAAACATCGTTACTGCTTAATTTTCCTCTAAAAATAATATTTTGTATATGTCCATACTTTCCTTGTAATTCATCTTTTAATGGCCCATCACCAATGACATCTAATTTAGTATCAATTTGATCACCGATATTAGCCCAAGCTTCAAGTAAAAGATGCAAACCCTTCTCTTCAGAAATTCTACCAACAAAAACAATACGATTACTCTTTTTTATATCTACCCCAATATTATTCCTCTGAATAAAGTTGGGTTTTACGATAATCTTTTCACTAACTATGCCAATATTCTCAAACTTTTTTTTAGCAAAATGTGTAAGTGCGATGTATTTATCTACTTGTTTATTCCAAGTATCTAAAAATCTATGAGTAAATAGCATTGTACTTAAAGGTGCGGTCTGAATGCGAGAATTACGATAACAACCATATTTTAAGGAATTAATTAAACTGCCCTCAATACATTTTTCACAAACCTGACTATCTCTCAATAACATTGCTCCAGGACATGCCAATCGATAATTATGAAGAGTTTGTACAACCGGTACTTGTAAATTTTTACATGCATAGTATACCGATGGAGAAAGTAATGGAAATGTATTATGAAAATGTACAACATCTGGTTTTTCTCTTTCAATAGTGACTTGTAACCTTTTGTATTGTTTATTAGACCATATGGTATTTAAACCTAATTTCACCTTATTTATTATCCCATTCTGTTGTATCTCATCATTACTAACAAAATAATTTACAACTTCTACTCCATTTTTCTGAAGTAACTTAATTTCTTCACCAACTACTTTATCTTCTCCACCACTCAATTGGTAATAGTTATGAACGAATAATACCTTCATCGATACTCACTTCCACTTTTATTCTCTCCAATTATTCTAGTTTATTAAATTTTTTTCAATAACGTTCTAAAACTTTCCATTACCGCGAAAATTTTATTTCTTGCTTTTTTTCATGCTTGTCCAAACCTTCCCTAGCACCAAATCTTCTAAAATATTATAAACAACCTAATTTTTATATAGATAAGAGTTCATGCCTAATACACCTATAATGTCTCCAAAACCATTTCCAAGAAAACTTATACCTTGAACAAATTTATACAAACCAATAAATGGTGAAAGTAAAATATAGTATAATCCTTTTGATAATTTTATTATCCCTTTTCCTATACGTAAGAGTCTTATTGTTACCTTCTTATCATTCAAGTTAAGAGTAGGTTCTATTTTAGTAAAATTTATAGACGAGTAAAATGATCTTTTAAATACGTAACGCATGTTACCTCTTTCTAATGGAATATACTCTAGTACTTCCGCATCATCACACCAAATAATTTCATTACCATTTTTTACTAACTGGGAAAATAAATAGGTATCTTCTCCACCAGAAAGATTAAACTTAGGATTAAAAACTTCTTCCATTTCACTTAAAATGGCCATTTTTATTAAAGTATTACCTGTACCAGTATAAGGTAATCTAGCTCCATCTTTATGTCTAGTTGGAGAAAAAAAGCCAGATTGCCTAATATGTTCCTTAACTTTAGGATGGTATAATGGTAAGACTGGACCTGTAACAATTCCTGAATTACTTTTATTTTCCATATCTAGTAAATTTTTTAACCAATCTTTACTTTTTACGACCTCATCGTCATCTAAAAAAACAATATAATCTAAGTTGAGTTCTCTCGCAATCTTAATACATTTATTTCTTGCATTTGATAATCCCTGGTTTTCTTCTATTTCATATATAATTTGTATTTGATCTTTAAAACTATTATAGGTATTATGAGCAGAGCCATTTTTATCATTATCAACAACGATGGTAGTAAATTTTATAGTATTTGATAAATCTAATAAACTATTTAATAATCTAGTAAGATCAAACTGTCTTTTAAATGTACATATGCAAATTCCTACTTTATTTTCCATAACACATACTCCTGTTAAATTAAATCAAATGATTCATCTTATAATAGAATAAATTGACTTCTTTAGAAGACTTAATGATAAAATTGAATATTTCATGAATAACATTGAAAATCCTTTAATTACACCAAAATATTTAATATAAAATTTATAATTCTTATTTAAATCATAATTGGATTTTATATTAAACAATATTTTTTTTATTATTTCTATTGAAACTTTATTATCGGCAATACTAAACCCTGTCTGTTCCCTATTATTCCAACAAACACACGATGGATCATAAATTATTTTATAACCTTTTTTTCTGACTCTATACATATAATCAGCATCTCCAAAATACTGAGGAAAATTTTTATTATCAAAAAGACCTACATTTTTTATAATATTAATTGGAATTGCCACTCCCATTCCACCACACCAATTAACCTCAGCTACTTTGTTAAATGCATCATTATCCATTTCGTAATACCCTTTTATATATAATCCCGCTCTTCCAATACTTGCATATCCACCTGCAAACAATATTTGATTGTCAACACCATCAATAAAAACCTTAGAACAAATTACACTATTAGGATGTTTTTTTACCGATTTCATTAAATTTTCTATCATATCTGGTTTAATGATATTATCATTATTTAATAGAATAACTATGTCATCCTTATTATAGTTTTCTAATACATACCTAATTCCCTCATTCATTCCTCCTGACCACCAAAGATTTCCATCCCCTTCAATAAATTTAACCATTTTAAATCTTTGGTGAATTATTTCTTGGGAGTTATCAGTTGAGCCATCGTCTATTATTACTACATCTACGTTGGTATAAGTAGATTTAAATACAGAATTTAAACATCTAATTGTTTCATTTACGCCATTGTATATTGGAATTAAAATAATTACTTTTTCGCTATTTTCGATATTCAATGCTTCATTAATCATTTTGTACTCCTTAACTTAATTTGTAGCACTTCGTAATCTATTAAAGATAATACAAAAGCTAAACATAATAATGAACCAGTATTATCAAATAAAGGAACAAACCATATAGAAATTAATAAGTAAATGAAATATCCTATAAAATCAAATTTACTAATATGATTTTTCCTTAAATACTTAATATTTTTTATCATAAGAACAATTAAACTAAAAATAATCATTAACCCTACTAATCCAAACTTAAAAAAGAACCCAATTATTCCTACATCCGATAAAAAATATTCCATCTGCTTACCTAAAGCAATATAAGACGGATAATGAGATTCAATTAGTAATCCTCTTCCTAATATTGGACTTTTAAAAACTTCTGTAAGATAAAACTCAATTTCATGTAATCTTACGTCAAAAGTACCACTTTTGTTGGAAATATCTTCAACAAGTAAAGTAAAGATACTCTTCAATAAATTGTTTTCATTCAGAATAAAAAAATAAAAAAACGATATTACTGCTAAACAAAAAACAATATATCTATTAAACTTTCTTTGTATAATAAATATAAACATTATTGCAACCATAATTGGAATGGTTAGAGTTCTAGAATTAGCTACAATAATTATGTAAAACAAATTTGTTATACATATTAATATCATTATTAAACTAACATTTTTCCCAGTAATTAAACGGTTGAAACTCATAAATAAGCTGAGAATTACAATATTTACACCCTGATAAAAACGAACCTCACCAAATCTTTCTAAAAAGTTAACATTTAAAAACTGAATTTTATCGTACATTACAAATTGAGTTATATAAACGCATGCAGCAATAAAACCTATATAAATTATTATATTTTCAATTTTCCTTTTAGATATGAGATTATTAACTAATAAATAACTTACCAATATATAAGTTAGTACAACTAAATACCATTTAGTGGCTTTTATGCCTAATAATATAGGTTGATCATAAAGATAATAGCTATTAAGTGGTTCAACCATAACCAATAAAATAAATAGGATAATTGGAAACTTAAAATTCATTAAACTAGTGTTTAATTTATGAGAATTAGCTCTAATTAAATAAGATATTATTAAAAATAATACTGAAAATGAAAAAAACAGATTAATTTTTTCGCCTAGATCATTGGATACTAAATATAATATATTGTCCACCGATAAAATTAATCCAATAAAAAAAAACTCCTTTTTTATAAATATTAATACTAAAAAAATTAATCCAATAAAAAAAATCAATAAATTAAAATTAATACTTAAAATTGCTGCTCCTATACCTACCAATATACTAATTGGAAATACTAGTTTATTACTCATTAGAAAGTTGTGTCCCCTCAGTTATATAATTCTCACTATTATAGTTTTTCTATATTCGAGTCTTCACAAAAAATATCTACGTGAATTCCTATGAAAATATTTCAATCGTTGATCTCATATGCAGTTTTATTTGATTAAACAGAATTTTGATGTTTAATACTTGAATTATATGATTCTAGTTCCTTCATTTTTTTAAAGCTTATAATTGGTCCAACTAATGCAAAGGGAGCTAAACATAAAATAGTACCTAAAACTACTCCAACTGTTCCAAATCCAAGGTCTTTAGCAAAATATATTGAAAAGGGAATATTTAATATTGCCCCAATACCTACAGCTATTAATTGCCCATTAACTTTATTAATACCATTTAACAAGTATGCAAAAATATTACTCCAGACATTAATAATTATATAAATAGCTATTACAAAAATGAGCAAATTGGATGCTATAATCCCATTTCCAATCCATATCCTAAGTATCGGATTGACAAAAAATGAGAATATAATTACTCCTATTACAAATGGTATTAGCATTAGTAATATTTTGTTCATAGTTTTTCGTATCCAAATTACATCCCCTTTACTATATGCATGTGTATAGGCAGACCACAAAGGGACCATTACTGTACTTGCAATAATAGTAAATACACTAAATAATTTCATAACTAATTGATATACAGCAACTTCTTTACTACCTACAACATTAGTAATTACCATAGTATCTGTTGTAAAAATAATTACTGCAGATATTTCGAGTAAGAAAAACTTTATTCCATTCCCCATAAGCTCATTTATATACAATTTATTGAAATACTTAAACTCTGGCTTAATTTGTTGATATTTACTGGAAAATAAATATAAGTTAGCCAATATTAGAACAACCAAAATGGTCACACTGTAAACAAAACCTAATATAAGTATCCCTTTAAAATTAAATAACTTTAAAACATATAAACAAATAACATATAGAAAATTAGAAACTAAAGTGAATAACGAAGGTAAAGAAGATTGATTATAAGCAAAACATATAGCATTTAAAGTCATTAAAATAAGCTGAAGTAAATAAGAAACAACCACAATTAAAAACAACAATAAAAATTCTTCTTTTGAAACATAATTTGCATTAAAAATATGTCTCCAATCAATAAATAGGGTAGCAATAGTAAATATTAAACAGCACGTAGTAGCAATTACTGAAATAATTACATAACTTGTAGAAACATATATTTTTGCATTCTCTATATTATTAGTTGCAATTGCACGAGAAAGTTTATTTCTTAACCCGTTCCCAAGACCACCATTTAATAATCCTAACCAGCTAATTACAGATAATATAGTTAACCACAACCCATAAATTTGTTGAGAACCCGTAAATTCAAAAGCTACTCTTATACTCCAAAAACTTAATAATACAGAAAGTACCTTAAGTAATAATGAATAAAAGGCATTTTTTTTTACAACAGTAGATAGGGATTCTTTATTTGTTTTTTTGACTTTAGCAATCACCGAATTTAGCATAAAATAATTCTACATCCTCAAAATATTTATTATTCTCAATTAACCAACTCTCGCAATTTTCCCACCATTTAATAGTAGATAGAAATTGTCGCTGCTCTTCACTAAAGCGATATCCCCTTATTTGTGCAGGTATTCCTAAATTTATACTAAAAGGTTCAGTATCTTTAGTTACTATTGCACCAGATCCAATCACTGAGCCATCAGCTATCTGTACGCCTTCCATTATTAAAACATTCTGTCCAATCCATACATCATTTCCGATACTTATAGATTTTTTTGATTCTTTGTTTACGTATTTATGCTCTTCAAACTTATCATTACTTACATAAGTAAAACCTGCTTGACGTTTTGTTGAATAGAACGCGGGATGCATACTAACATACTTTTTAATTGGATGTTGCCCGAACACGATTTTAACATCTGATCCAATACAACAAAAATTTCCAATTATAGAATTGGGTAACCTGCAATTTTTTGAAATATAGGTACCATACCCAATAACACTATCATTTATTTGAGTGTTATGATAAATTACATTATTTCCATGTAATATTGTTTTATTATTAAATATTACATTTGGATGTATAATAGCTTTCTTTTCTCTATTTCTATAATTAAACAATATTCTCTTGAACTCTTGTTTAATTTTCTGCACTTATTTTCCTCTTTTCTATATTAATTCTCATTTCACTATAAGATACTAACTTAATAATATTAAAGAATAAAAATTTAATGATAGAAATGGGATACAAGAAATTTTCATGTACAGTAACACCTATTAAAATTTTTTAATTAAAGGAAATAAAAAATTTAATAGTAATCATTCGTACAGTTATTTTTTATTCTTTAAAATCACCTTTTCACTAATCTTATTCACTATATAAGAACAAGTATTAAGCCAATTAGTTTTTTGTTCATAATGATTTCTACTATTTATACATAGTTTTCTATATTTTTCTTTATCAATAAAATTTTCATAAATCTTTAATGAGTATGCTTTTGAATCCTCCTCAACGTCTAATTGAAATCCATTGATTCCTTCTTCTATTAACGATGGAAGTCCGCCAGTATTTGTAGTCACTACCGGTATACCATTAGCGTTAGCTTCGATCCCAACCATCGAGAAACAATCTGCCTTTGTTGGGAGAATAAGAAAATGAGACTCGTTTAAGATATTCTGATACAGTTTCTGTTGCTCTTCAATATTCTTATCAATATATGGAATAATTGAAACTCTAGTATCATTAATTTTTGGGCTAGATCCTATAATCGTTAAGTGAGCATCAATATTTAATTTTTCGTTTAAATAACGTACAGTACTATAAGCAATTTCTCCGCCCTTTCGCTTATAATCCTTTCCTACAAACACCAAATTACATTTACTAATTTTAAGTTTCTTTTCTATCTCATTAGATACTTCATCTTTATGGGGGATATTACTCATGTTTAAGCCAAATGGAATAGAAAAAACTTTATTAGGTGCTATATTATAATCATTAACGGCAGATTCCTTTGCCCAAGTGGAGCAATAAAACAATAAACTACTTTTTTCTAGTGCTTTTCTCTCTAACTTATTACTATCATTGATAGTTTGATATGAGAGGTTTGAAAATTCACTATAATAGTCTACCATTTGGTTAAAAGTAGCATCAGTATAATTAATAATTGGTATATCTATATCTAGATATACAATAGGTAATGTACCTACAGAAATTATCGCATCTAAATTACCAATTTTAGAGATAGACTTCTTAGCTTTTAATGAGTAGTATTTACACGCAAGTTTACTTCTCCCACCGATATAACGTTTTTTAGTTATTTTACTCTTCAAGGAATAATATTTATTTATTAACTTGGTTACGTTATCATCACAAATTGAAATTCGTTCCAATTGCACAAGTTTTTCTAAATTTTCAGCAAAATAATATGTTGTCCCTGACCATGTATTTGTATCATATGAATCTCCCATTGAAATATATCCTATTCTCATTTCCTTACTCATACTTAATCAAACATCCTCTTAACTCGTTCTTCCTTCTCAACCTTCTTCATGTCATGAGTAACCATAATCTCAACTAACTGTTCAAAAGAAGTTTTAGTCGGATTCCATTCTAATAATGTTCTTGCCTTTGTAGGGTCACCTAATAATTGTTCAACCTCAGCTGGACGGAAGAATTTTGGATCAACTTCAACAATTACATCGCCAGTTGATTTGTTGATACCTTTTTCATTAATTCCTTCACCTTGCCACTCAACTTCAATACCAGCATGCTTAAATGCTAATGTAGCAAACTCACGTACTGTATGCATTTCACCAGTTGCAATTACGAAATCTTCAGGTTTGTCATGTTGAAGAATTAACCACATACATTCTACATAGTCTTTTGCATAACCCCAGTCACGTAAAGAATCTAAATTACCTAACATTAATTTTTCTTGTTTACCTTGAGCGATACGCGCAGCTGCAAGTGAAATTTTACGAGTTACAAATGTTTCACCACGACGTTCTGATTCATGATTGAATAAGATCCCGTTAACTGCAAACATATTGTAAGATTCACGATAGTTTTTAGTAATCCAGAAACCATAAATTTTAGCTACTCCATATGGAGAACGCGGATAAAACGGTGTTGTTTCCTTTTGTGGAACTTCCTGTACCTTTCCGTATAATTCTGAAGTAGAAGCTTGGTAAATTCTAGTAGTTTCAGTTAAACCTAACATACGAACTGCTTCTAATATACGAAGTGTACCAACAGCGTCAACGTCTGCAGTGTATTCTGGTACATCAAAAGAAACACGAACATGTGATTGTGCAGCTAAATTATAAATTTCATCAGGACGAATTTCGCTAATTAAACGGATTACATTTGATGTATCTGTTACGTCACCGTAATGTAAGTTAAAATTCTCATGAGCCATAAACGAATATTTTTCATCATTAAATAAATCTTCTAAACGCTCTTGGTTATAAGAAGAACTTCGACGAATTATACCGTGTACTTCATACCCTTTTTCTAATAAAAATTCTGCTAAGTAAGACCCATCTTGTCCTGTTACGCCAGTTACTAAAGCTTTTTTCTTCATTGTCATTTCTCTGTTCTCCTTGTCTAATTACTTCGTTAGTTGATATTGTGCTAAAAATGCTTCGTATGCCTTCACTAATCCTTCAACTAAAGGGGTGTTTGCCGTCCAACCTAAAGAATTAATTTTTGTTGTATCTACTAGTTTACGTGGCGTACCATCGGGTTTTGTTGTATCAAATACGATTTCACCTTCAAAGCCCACTACATTTTTAATTTTCACTGCTAGTTCACCAATTGATATATCTTTCCCTACCCCAACGTTTACAATTTCATTTCCTTCATAATTGTTCATTAAGAAAATACAAGCATCTGCTAAATCATCTGAGTATAAGAATTCACGTAAAGGTGTACCTGTTCCCCATACAGTTACAGTTTGATCATTGTTTTCTTTTGCTTCATGGAATTTGCGTAATAACGCTGGTAATACATGTGATGTATGTAAATCAAAGTTATCATTAGGACCGTACATATTTGTTGGCATTGCAGAAATATACTTTGTACCATATTGACGGTTATATGATTCGCACATTTTAATCCCTGCAATTTTTGCAACTGCATAGGCATCATTCGTTGGTTCCAACTCACCTGTTAATAAGTATTCTTCCTTCAATGGCTGAGGTGCCATTTTTGGGTATATACATGTACTTCCCAAGAATAAAAGTTTTTGCACATTATTTTTATAAGCAGCATCAATGACGCTAGTTTGAATTAATATATTGTCACGTATAAAATCCGCTGGATATTCATTGTTTGCAACAATCCCTCCAACTTTAGCAGCAGCAAGAAATACATATTCTACCTTTTCTTCAGCAAAAAAATCTTCAACTTCTTTAAAATCACGCAAATCTAGTTCTTTACTAGTACGAAAAACTAAGTTTGTATAACCTTCTTCTTGTAATTTACGCAAAATAGCTGAGCCTACTAAACCACGATGGCCAGCTACATATATTTTCGAATCCTTCTTCAATTTTCTCTCTCCTCATTAAAACGCGTTGTTTGAACCGAATAATACACCAATCGTTTTTAAGATAATCTTAATGTCATAAATAATAGATTGATTATTTATGTAAGTTATATCTAGTTGAACCATTTCATCAAAACCTACACTGTTACGAGCACTTACTTGCCACAATCCAGTACAGCCGGGAGTCACTAGTAATCTCTGTTTATCATAATCTGTATATTCATCAACTTCTCGGGGAAGTGGTGGTCTTGGACCAACAAGTGACATATCACCTAATAAAACATTTATGAATTGCGGTAACTCGTCAATCGATGTTTTTCGAATAAATTTGCCAATGTTAGTAATCCTAGGATCATCTTTCATTTTAAACATTGCACCCGAAACTTCATTGTATTTTACAAGTTCCTTTAACCGTTCTTCTGCATCCGTTACCATTGAACGAAACTTATACATTTTAAATTCTTTTCCATTTTTACCGACTCTAGTTTGATAAAAGAAAACCGGACCTTTCGGATCTTCTAATTTAATAAAAATTGCTACTACTATAAAGACTGGTAATAATAATAGAAGACCAAAAACTGCTCCGATTAAATCAATTAACCGCTTTGTTATTAAATAGATTCTTCTTTTTTCAACTATTTCTTTCGATAAGAGTGGTTGAGAAGCATATTCTGATTGTTCAAATCTCATTGCCTTCAATCTGATCATCCATCCTTATTTAATATTTACTGTTAACATGTCATGTAAATACTTCAATAAATCATCCCTTAAATCCTCATGCTTCAATGCGAAATCAATCGTCGTTTTAATAAAACCTAATTTCTCACCAACGTCATGACGCTTTCCTTCAAAGTCATAAGCAAATACACGTTGAATTGAATTTAATTTTTGAATAGCATCTGTCAACTGAATTTCGCCACCTGCACCGATATTTTGTTCTTCTAAATACATAAAAATTTCAGGTGTAAATACGTAACGACCCATGATTGCTAAATTAGAAGGTGCTGTACCTGGTGCTGGCTTTTCAACAAAGTTTTTTACTTCGTATCTTCTACCCTCTTGCATAATCGGTTCTACAATGCCATATCGATGCGTTTCTTCTTCTGGTACTGTTTGAACACCAATTACTGAAGAATATGTATTGTCATATTCGTCCATTAGCTGCTTTAATCCTGGTGTTTTAGCTTCTACAATATCATCACCAAGTAATACTGCAAATGGTTCGTTGCCGATAAAATTACGCGCACACCATACTGCATGACCTAATCCTTTAGGTTCTTTTTGTCTTATGTAATGAATGTCGATATTAGATGGAGCTTTAACCTGTTCTAATAATGCATATTTTTCTTTTTCTAATAAATTTTGTTCTAGCTCATATGAATAATCAAAATGATCTTCAATTGCGCGTTTTCCTTTACCTGTTACGATAATGATATCTTCAATGCCTGATTCAATTGCTTCTTCAACAATGTATTGAATTGTTGGTTTGTCTACGATTGGTAGCATTTCTTTCGGCATTGCTTTTGTTGCAGGTAAAAAGCGTGTTCCTAATCCCGCAGCTGGTATGATTGCTTTTCTTACTTTCTTCATTTTCTAACCTCCATTGCTTTCTTTCCCCAAATTAATAAAGTTTCCACTTCTATATTCATGTGAATAAATACACAAGAAGAAACTCTATATTCTTTTAATTTAAATATAATTTAGGGCATCTAACCCCTCCTCACACTATACCTCTGACGACAAGCGTCTAAGCAGATTCATTTCAAATTTGTTATTCCTTTTCTCGAATACACATAGCCCTTTAGTTTGAGTTATTTTATGGGGTCTATTTGTGCACTAAGATAAACGGAAAACTAATCAATTTAATCATCTACCACAATATAGCCGAGTACCCCCATTGATAACGGTAAGGAGATATCACCTTTCATTTATTAGATTCCTAGTAAACGACTAAAAATATTTTGTTTTAATTTAAGAGGTTCTTCTGGATAAAGAATGTCACCATTCACAATTGATTGTGCATTTTCTCTCATTTGGAACTCGGTTTCTATTCCAAATTTTTCTCGGATGATTTCGTATGCATCAATTAACTCAAAATTCCGATTTTTCGTGTTATGTGCATCTGACGCAATAATATGTACCCAATTTGCCTCAATACATTTAAAAGCAAACTTTTGTATTTTTTTACCGAATTTACCTGTTATGGATGAAGCAGTTAGTTGAGTTAATATTCCTTTTTGGACAAATTCAAAAAGAATGTCTGGTTCGTTTATAAGAACTTTATTGCGTTCAGGATGTACAAGAATCGGTATAATTCGATTTGCTTGTATCTCATAAAACAACTTATTAGTAAAACGCGGTATATGGGCTGACGGAAGTTCGCATAGTAAATAGCGCCTTCCATCATTAATTGAAACAATTCGATTAAGTTCAAAGTCTTGAATCAATTCTCCATAAAGTCTTACCTCTTGCCCTGGTAAAATCGTTAAAGGTATAGCTTTTTCCTTTAATACTTTATTTAACTCTTCTACTTTTTCTAAGATCACTTTTCTGTCTGTATTGTAACGTCCGTTCTGATGATGAGGTGATGCAACAATTGTATGAATCCCATTGTCCACAGCTGCTCGAGCCATATTAATACTATCTTCCATTGTTATTGGACCGTCATCTAGGCCAGGTAAAATATGACAGTGAAGATCAATCATTTTTCGCTACCATAATAATCGTAATAACCGTCTTTATCCTGTTCTGCTCGATTTAATACAACACCTAGGATATTTGCGTTTACTAGTGTTAATAGCTCTTTTGCTTTTTTAATTTTTTCTTTTGCCGTGTATCCTCTACGGACAACTAAAATCGTACCATCACATACTTGTGAAATGATTTGAGCATCAGTAACTGCTAACAATGGAGGAGCATCAAAAAGAATCACATCATATTGTTCATGCATTTGTGCAATCAATTTCTTCATTTTCTCTGAAGATAATAGTTCAGATGGATTTGGTGGAATAGGACCCGAAGTTAGAATTGATAGATTGCTAATATCAGTTTTTTGTATAACGTCCTTAAAGGACTTTTCTTGTGCAATAGCAGTTGTTAAACCTTTAAAATTCTCTAATTTAAAATCAGAATGCAATTGAGGTTTACGTAAGTCAGCATCTACTAAAAGTACTTTCTTTTCTTGCTGAGCATACGTAATAGCAAGATTGGCAATTGTCGTTGTTTTACCTTCTGAAGGTTCAGAAGATGTCACTAAAATTGATTTTATTTTTTTATCAATCGAAGAAAATTGAATGTTCGTACGAACTGTTCGATATTGCTCTGCAAATGGTGATTTAGGGTTTGTTAATGTAATAAGAAATCTTTTTAATTTTTCTTTAGTCGTCTTTTTAACCATTTTACGCACCCTTTCCCAATTTTAAATTTATTTTCGGAGTGATCTTTCCCTTTGTTACTTCAGAAATAACACCTAGTATCGGTAACTCCAATAATTCTTCAAGCTGTTTTTCAGTCTTAACTGTGTTATCTAAAAACTCAAGTAAGAATGCAATACCAACTGAAATCATTAACCCAACTGCAAATCCAATCACAACATTTAATTTCTTATTTGGTTTAATCGGATTTTCACTTAAATCCGCTTTAGCTAGAACAGTTACATTATTTACACTCATAATTGTTTTAATTTTTGCCTGAAATACACTTGCAATTGTATTCACAATCGCTTGAGCTTGCCTTGGATCAGGATCTTGTACAGAAACCGTAAATACTTGTGAATCTTTTTCACTTACAACTGTGATATTATTTGTCAGTTCTGCAGCTGTATAATCTAAATTTAATTGATTAATAACTTCGTCTAAAATAGCTGGACTCTTAATAACGACATTGTATGTATTGATCAATTGAACATTTGTTTGCACTTGGTTATTCTGATAAATCGAAGAATCTTTTGTTTCTTTTTGATTAACTAATAATTGTGTTGAAGATTGATAAATCGGGGTTAAAAATAAAAAACTAATAACTCCTGTAACCACTGTGGCTACAACTGTAATACAAATTATCATGATAAGACGTTTCTTAATAACGCCGAATAATTCCTGTAAACTAATCGTCTCTTCCATCGCTTCCTCCTTAAATTCTATACGTTTATTATTCTATTAAAATATACACTCAGATTCAACAGTGCCTAGTATAACAATTACTTAACGAAAAGTTAAGTAAAAATTAATCAAGAAATAGGGAAGTTTGGTTAAATTTCCCATAAAACAAGGTATTTTGTCGGATTATTTACCCACTTTATGGAAACCCTTACAAACTGGTCTAGTTATGTTACATTCATTAACGAAAATTGTAACATTAGATATTATATTAGAATAATTTATATGTTGTAAATTGAATAATAATTAATGAAATGGTAGAAATGTTTTTTTACCTTTTTAGTAAAAATCACTAGCACATTTTGGTTTTACTGTTATATAATAACTAATAAATAAATATACTGTATTAAAACAGATTGGAAACAAATTAATCAATCATTTAAATCAAAGGGAGTGTTGTTAATGATGAGTAGAGAAGAGCGTAAAAACATGGTTCAATTTTTGGAATTAACAAAAGGATTATCAACTGAGGACTTAGTTTTCATGACGGATGCTGATTTAGAGCACCTTTACGACACAGCTTATACGTATATGTTACATCACTCTGAGTAAGATCTTACAACTTTGGTTTACTGCAATTATAAAATAAAAAGCTAGGTGAACATCCTAATTTGGATTCACCTAGCTTTTTCATTTACCAATGTTTCATATGTAAATACTGTATCCAATTACTTATATTTCCTCCTTTTTTCGATAAAACAAAAGACAACAAAATTCCTACTTCTCTGACTTTTTACCTCAACTTGAGATACAAAAATTTTAAAAGAGTATTTCTTATGCATCTTTTTGTTATATCGAAATTTTAATATTACCAATATATGGTAAATAAACAGATTGGTTATTTTTGTTGTTTAGTTATAAAAATTGTATACAATTTGTACGTTTTTCCCCTAGCATTTTGTTTAATAGGGTTAGTACAAAAAAAAAATTTTTATTTAATTTTTAATAAAAAAATTTGTCTATTTTTTTATTAAAAACAATAAAAGTGCATTTCTCTATCCAAGCCTCTGCCTTATAAAAATAAAAAAGCTAAAATGAATCCTTTAAAAGAATTAACCTAGCTTTTTAATTTTACTCTATTCAATTAAGAAGCGATTCAAACCGATAGCCTTTTCCCTTAATCGTTTTAATAGATTTAGGATAATTCGGAAGTTCTTCGATTTTATGTCGTAAACTATGACTATAAAGATCAATTAATCTTCTATTATTATTTCCTAATTTCCTTCAACACTTTCTTAATTTCATCCTGAGTCAACTGTTCCCATGGTGCTGCATCATCATTAGCAAGGGGTTTTTCAGGATTTTCATCTTTGTTCCACCATTTTGCCTCATACGGGATGCCATTAACCATTACCCGATCACCAGCTCCATAGACTGCTCCTTCTTCCCATTCCTGATAGGTTCCTTTAGGCAAGCTAACTTTTGGCAATGGTTTTTCTCCAGGCAATACCGGACCAACAAGTTCCCAAGGAATTGTATTTTCATCCAAGATAGGTGCATCAGGAGCATCTCCTTTTGTCCACCATTTAGCTCTATACACATTGTGCTTCCATACAACACGAGTACCTTTTAAATAGGTTGTAGATTCATTCCATATCTCATACGGAGAAGTTTTCGGATCATCCGGTTTATTCAAATCTATATCCGTTACATCTGACTTGGTTGTCCGTTTTGCATCACTAGAAACACTACCATTCATATTCTGTTTCAAAATCGTTGCAAACTCTTGATTGTTTTGTTTAACACCACTGTAAAAGTTGGAAACACTTTGAATTCCAACACTATTCTCACTGGATTTTCTGTCACGGTTTGCTGACCACATAGACAATCGTCCCAAACCATTTTCTACGGCAAATTGATTCAGCTTAGCAGCATCTTCTAAACCAAAAACTTCACCTTGGATATCATTTTGGCCAATCATTGGTGTTGCGCCGAGTTTTCTCCACAATGCTTTATCACTCAAGTTAACTCCTTGTTTTTGATAAATAATCTTTAGTTGGCGATGGGTTTTTTTCAAGGCATTAATCGAATTGTCTGCCATAGAAAGTTCTGAATTACGACTTCCCCCATAATCCATTGTCATGATATTGACGCCAGCTAAATCTACTCCAGCTCTCAATAATGTTGTTACGGCATCCGTACCATCCTCAGTCAAACCTTGCGGGGTTACTGGTAATGTTACCCAAATAGCTAACTCTTTTTTATCTTTTTTCCGTTCTTGCTGCAATTTTGCCAAAGCTTCCCCACGAAGTTTAGCAGCATGCTTATTTCTCAATCCTTCTTCTTCTAAATCCACATCAATCGTATTCAGATCATAACGCTTTACAACTTTAGCATATGCATTTTTTATTTTTCCAACATCTGTTGTTGTAATTGCTAATTCTGAATTGGATAAGCCACCAAATGAAACAATGACTTCCCCTCCTTTTTGTCGTAGGCGAGCAATTCGTCGATCGATATCTAAATCATCAGATGCCTGATCCAACGAATAGGCGCCTCCCCAACTAGGAACAGCACTATTTTTATTCTTAGCTACTACGAAAGAAAGCACAACATTACCATCAATTTTTTCAAATTCATATTGCGGTGTCAGTGTAGCATCGACATAAGGGGCAAACCAAGGATTTGATTCTGCCGCTGTTTTTTCTGTTTTTTTTGTTTTTTCTATTTTACTAACTACGACTATATTATCTCGATAAAAATAACTAACTCCTACAGCTACCACAACTAAACATACCAACATTAAACGCGGCATTGACAATTTCTTTTTATTTTGCATAATCTATTTTCATCCTATTTTTTTATTGCTGAAATTAGGTTTATCTTCAACTTCAGTTGTCTCTGTATTTTCCCATTTACCAAGTGATATGCTTAAAGGAACTTCTGTTTGCCCCTTCTCATCACCATAGTATAAAACTGATTGCCAATTGATTTCTGATTGATCTTTTTCAGCTTTTTCAGTTTGCTTAGGTTTTACTTCTACAAATATCCAATCTTTAAAGTTATGAATTAAATCCACAATCATATTGACAGGTCCGATAAATGTTAATGCAGCCCACGCACAAGTAAAGGCGTTAAAAAAGGAAAATATAGCATTCGGCCAATTTCCGAGCATGAAAGAGCGCCAGCAAATAAAAACAGAGTAAGCAATAATAATGATCGGCGCTAAGATATAAAGTGTTGGCGTGCCAGTTCGATCATTAACCTTAGGCGTTCGTGCAAAAGGAATTTTTTCACTTGTTAATATCTGTTGGATCGATTTTAGCACTCCAGCCGTATTAACAGCCAACAAGATTAGATTAAGACCATAAATTCGGAAGATGTCCATTCGTTTATAACGATTGTATTTTAAATCACTCGCCATTGCAGTAAAGTAAGGGACAGCAGCACCAACAATAAAAATACTCAATAAACGATCGTCAAAGGGATAGGCTAAAAGGAAGATTAAGCCAAAACTAGACCAAGCAATCGATGCCATGTAATTGACTCGCAACACGATTTCCATTAACTTGATTGGATTCCCTTCCTGACGGCGTTGACGAATAGTAGCAAATAGTTTCGACATAATTAATAATCCACCATTGGCCCAACGACGACGTTGGATAACTAGAGAACCGAAATCTGGTGGAGTTGCTGAGTAACTCAAACGCTCCGGATAATTTGCCAAGGTCCAACCATTTTTTTCTAAATCAATACTAGACTCCGTATCCTCAATTACTGTACGGTCTTGGATAAAACGGCGAACCTTAAATCCATTTACATATTCTGTTTCAGCAATATCCTCGATCGCACGTTTTCGGATGACCGCGTTCGCCCCTACCCAAAAGGTCGCGCCATAATACGTTGTTCCTTGGTGTAAAGTGTGTTGAATATCTGTTGTAGCACCAGCAATTCGTTCGATTCGAGTTGGACATCCACGGAAAGAAGAATAAGGAGTTTGTGTTACAGCTACATTTTCATTTCCTTCTTGATTCAATAGATATACAAGACGTAAACAATACTCTTTTAGCAGAATAGAATCGGCATCGAGCGTTAGTAAAAATTCAGTATCTGGAATGACTAAATCTGCTTCTGCCTCAGAAGATACTCTCTGCAATACTTTACCAGCTGGTGTTTGGCGAATCTTGTAACTCCCTCCCATTAAATCAATATAAGAGTTAAGATTCATAGCTTTATTGGCTTCATCAGATAAAGAAACAAACTGTTTTCGTTGGAAATACCCTACTTTTCCGGTAAAAATCCATACTAATCGAGAATAAAACTGATAGATTCGTTCATAGCTCATGCCATAATTTTCTTTTGAGGATTTCTCTAATGCTACTGCCGTTACGGTTAATTCATTAGCTAAATCTCTTAAAACTTGATTATTAAAGAAATCATCTACATGAGTCTCATCTGGTTCATCATCAGCAAATTTATTAATCCATTTGGCAGCATAATTATATTGCTTTATTAAATCATTTAAAGTAGAAGAAGAGATTTCCCCAGTTTTGTTATAAGTCTCTTCAAAATCGTCACGAGCTTTTGCTAGTTTAGTATAAGGGACTTCCAAAAGCTCTGTAATTTCTTTTGCAAGATTCATAGTTGCTTGCAATTTTTCCCTTTTTTGCGGATCTGTTGGATTCGGCTTATCATCAATCAGAAGTTGTACATCGATTGTCGGATATTCTTGTAAAACAGCTGATAGTAATGTTTTTCGAATAACGTCAACCTCTTCATCATACGAAGGAACCAAAACAGTAATTCCTGGTTGATTCTCAGAAAAATAAGCAGATAAGGTTTCACGTGGGATCCGAGTATGCTCTTTAAAGCGGATCAATGCCCCTTGTCTAGAATAAAGATACATCAATGCGGAAAAACATAGTGTCGTAACAATTAAGATATATAATCCCGCTTCAACGACTTGTTTAAAACTACCATTGCCATTATGCAGTTGATCAAAAATTGTGGATGCTACATAAAGCAGCCAAAATAAAATCGTAAACAAAATATAGATTCGATTCAATGTCAATTTTGCAGTGGATGGTTTTTCATGCACTCTTGGTAATGGTTCCATATTGCTTTCAGTGTACCGTTGTCTTTTCATTTTGTTCATCCCTCTTGTTAGTCAAGTCCCTATTATTGGGTAAATAAAAAAATACAATGTTTCAACTATTTATGGATGGGCAGATTAAATTGTCACGTCAAAAATCTCCCATCCTTTTTTTGAATAAACTCTTTTCCATTTTTACCGAAGTTTAAAAAAAGAAAATTGGACCTTTAGGATCTTCTAACGTTAAAATAATAGCAATAATCATATGAACTGGTAATAGTAGTATAAGACCCAAAAAAGCGCCAGATAAATCCACTAAGCGCTTAGTAAATAAATAGATCCTTCTTTTTTCAATTGTTTCTTTCGATAAGAATGGCTTTAGAAGCATATTCTGATTGTTCAAATCTCATTGCTTTCAATCTGATCATCCAACTTTATTTAATATTGACTGTTAACATGTCATGTAAATACTTCAATAAATCATCTCTTAAATCATCATGCTTTAATGCAAAATCAATTGTTGTCTTAATAAACCCTAATTTTTCACCAACGTCGTGACGCTTTCCTTCAAAGTCATATGCAAACACACGTTGAATTGAATTTAATTTTTGAATTGCATCCGTTAATTGAATTTCGCCACCTGCACCGATATTTTGTTCTTCTAAGTACATAAAGATTTCAGGTGTAAATACATAACGACCCATAATTGCTAAATTAGAAGGTGCTGTACCTGGTGCTGGCTTTTCGACAAAGTTTTTAACTTCGTATCTTCTACCCTCTTGCATAATCGGTTCAACAATGCCATATCGATGCGTCTCTTCTTCTGGTACTGTTTGAACACCAATTACTGAAGAATATGTATTGTCATACTGGTCCATTAGCTGCTTTAATCCTGGTGTTTCAGCTTCTACAATATCGTCACCAAGTAATACCGCAAATGGTTCGTTGCCGATAAAATTACGCGCACACCATACAGCATGACCTAATCCTTTAGGTTCTTTTTGTCTTATGTAATGAATGTCGATATTAGATGGAGCTTTAACCTGTTCTAATAACGCATACTTTTCTTTTTCTAATAAATTTTGTTCTAGCTCATATGAAAAATCAAAATGATCTTCAATTGCGCGTTTACCTTTACCTGTTACGATAATGATATCTTCAATGCCTGATTCAATTGCTTCTTCAACAATGTATTGAATTGTTGGCTTGTCTACGATTGGTAGCATTTCTTTCGGCATTGCTTTTGTTGCAGGTAAAAAGCGTGTCCCTAAACCCGCTGCTGGTATAATTGCTTTTCTTACTTTCTTCATTTCCAAATTCCCTCCATTGCTTTCCTTCCCCAAATGAATAAAGTTTCCACTTCTATATTCATGTGATTAAATACACAAGAAGAAACTCTATTTTCTTTTAAACTAAATATAATTTAGGGCATCTAACCCCTCCTCACACTAATTGTTAGCAGTTACTGATGCAAAAAATCATTTCACAAGTGTGTGATGACTGGTAATGATCTGCTTAGACGCTCTTTCGGAGCATCAAACAGAATCTCATCATATTGTTCATGCATTTGAGAATCTAAATTTAATTGATTAATAACTTCGTCTAAAATAGATGGACTCCTAATAACGACATTGTATGTTGATCAATTGAACATTTGTTTGTATTTGATTATTCTGATAAATCAAAGAATCATTTGTTTCTTTTTGGTTAACTAATAATTGAGTTGAAGATTGATAAATTGGGGGTATAAATAAATAGCTAATGACTCCTGTAATCCATTTATTATTCTATTAAAATATACTATCAGATTCAACAATGCCAAGTATAACAATTACTTAACAAAAAGTTAAGTAGAAATTAACCTATAATAGGAAGTTTTAGTTAAATTTACCATAATATATCGCTTTTTGTCGAATTTTTTACCTAACTTATTGAAACTCTTACAAACTGGTCTTTTTCTGTTACATTCATTAATGAAAATTGTAATATTAGATATTTTTCTAGAATAATTAATACGTTGTAATTTGAATAATAATTAATGAAATGATTAAATTATCTTTTTTACTTTTTCAGTAAAAATTTCTAGCATATTTTAATTTTATTGTTATATAATAGTTAAAATATAAATACACTGCATTAAAACAGATTGAAAACAAATTAGTCATTCTAAATCAAAGGGAATGTTGTTAATAATTAGGAGAGAAGAGCGTAAAAACATGGTTCAATTTTTTGAATTAACAAATGGATTTTCACTTGAGGACTTAATTTTCATGACGAATGCTGATTTAAAGCACCTTTTTGACACGGCGTATACTTATATGTTACATCACGCTGAGTAAGATCTTACAAGTTGGGTTTACTACACTTATAAAATAAAAAGCTAGATGTACATCCTTATCTGGATTCACCTAGCTTTTTCATTTGCCAATTTTTCGATCGTTAATGCTGTATCTAATTACTTATATATCCTCTATTTTCGAATTTACAAAAGACAACAAAAGCCCTACTTCTTCGACTATATTCCTCAAATTGAGACAAAAAAATTAAGAAAGAGTATTTACTACGCATCTTTTTGTTATATTAAAATTCTAATATTACCATAATGTGGTAAATAAACAAATTAGGTATTTTTGTTGTTCAAGTTGCGAAAGCGTTTAAATCCACCCGCTTTTAACTTAGTTTTTTGGTCTACTTGGGTTTATACGAAAAATAAATTTTTTTTAATTTTAATAAAAAAAGTTGTCTCTTATTATAGAAAAAACTGTTTTTAAATAAAAACATAAGATTACATCCTACTCTCCCCAAAGCTCTGCCATATAAAAATAAAAAAGCTAAATGTCATCCTTAAAAAAGAATGCACCTAGCTTTTTACACACGTGTTCAATTAACAAGCGTTTCAAACCGATAACCTTTTCCCTTAATCGTTTTAATATATTTAGGATAATTCGGAAGTTCCTCAATTTTATGTCGTAAACTATGGATATAAATATCGATTAATCTTCTATTTTTATAAACAGAAATGACTTCCATTAATTCTTCTCTCGTTACAATGAAACCAGCTTTTTTTATTAAAAAAAGTAAAATTGCGTATTCCCTACCATTTAGTTCGATTCTCATTTTGTTTTTATAAACCTCTTCTCGATTTAAATAGAAGGAAATTTCTCCAAAATATAAAACTTTTTCTCTGTCTTCTTCATTTTTTTCATTGCCTGCTCTCCTCATAACTGCTTTTATTCTTGCGGACAAGTCTCTAGGATGAATCGGATATTTAACATATTGATCCGCTCCAGCTTCGATACATATTGCTGCTTCGTATGAATCATAAGTTTCAACTAATAATATGATCGGTATTTCTGTTATCCGTCTTATTCTCATTATCAATGGAATAAACTCGTCCAAAACTTGGCTTTTCATTAATACTATGCAACCTTTTAAGAAACCTAAATGTGTTTCTTCATTAAACTCTCCATATCGATATGTGCTGATTTTAATTAATCCGAATTGTTTACTTTGTTGAAGCACATGTTCAATCTCGTTTTGATCTTGGATGATGACAATTTGCTCCACCTTATATCTCTCCCATTTTTTACTGTTTATACGGTCATTTTAATTGGTTATTAACAAAAAAGGGGGACTTTCACTATACCTTTACAAATTCTTTACGTAGCGTTAAAAGCAAGTTAATCTTTGTGGGATATTGTAAGAAATGTAGCAAAAACAACGAGGGGAGGAACTGTAGATGCAACTAAAGAAAGTAATTATATTAGTCGTCGCAATCACAGCTATATTATCTTTAGCAGCTTGTGGAATTGCCTATCATCCTAATTCAAGTACATCTGAAAAACAATTAACTGGTAGCATACTAATCGATGGTTCATCTACCGTTTTCCCGATTATGCAAACAATAACGAAACAATATAGATCTGCACAACCCGAGGTAACTATTTCAATAGGTAATAGTGGTACAGCTGATGGTTTTAAAAAATTCGCAAATGGAATAACTGATATAAACGACGCATCTCGTCCAATATCAAATGAAGAAGCTACAATCGCTAAACAAAATAACGTCGATTATATTCAATTAAAATTAGCTTATGACGGTCTATCAGTCGTAGTAAATAAAGACAATGATTTTGTGGATCAATTAACAGTTGAACAATTAGCAAAGTTATGGTCAGTAAAAAGTAAAATAAAAACTTGGAACGAACTAAACTCTGCTTGGCCAAAGAAAGAAATTAAATTCTTTAGCCCTGGTACTGAGTCAGGAACTTACGAATACTTTAATAAAACAATTTTAAATCAAGCTGGCGAACGGAAAGATGCTGAAACATCTGAAGATGACAAAAATCTTGTCGCTGATGTTGCTAGTGAAAAAGGTGCAATTGGATACTTTGGTCATGCTTACTATGAAGAAAACAAAGATCAATTAAAAATCGTACCAATCGTAAATCCTAAAACAGGTAAAGCAGTTTTACCAACTGAGGAGACAATCAAAAATGGGACTTACGTACTTTCTCGTGAACTCTACACATATGTAAATATAGACTCACTTAAACGTCCTGTTGTTTTGGACTATTTGAAATTTGCCAATGAAAATGCTCCAACTTTAGCTGAGCAGGTTGGCTATATTCCATTACAAGATGATCTATATGAGAGCAATATTACTAAAATAGAAGAAGCTACACATAAATAACCTTACTCACCCCCCAATTTAAATATAAAAAGAAGCTACGATTCGTATTTGAATCGTAGCTTTTTGTTTACTGTAATTTTAAAGATCAATGATTGATTTCTTATTTATGATTCGCTCTTTTAACTCTTCACAAAGTTCAATGACTCTCTGCGTTTTCTCTTCATATTTCATATTTAGTACATGGTAAAGCGTAATATCACGACATTTTAAAAATGAAGGAATTCGGTTATACCATTCTTCATCTAAAACATATTCGGTTTCATAACCTTTTCGAAAGATTTCTAACTGTCTTTTTGCGAAATTCGATTTTTCTTCGAATGATGCCTTACTACCCCAAGCAGTATAGTATAGGACAATTGCGATATCTGAAATGAAATAATTATATTGCAGATCATCGAAATCAAAAGCCGTAATTTCACCTTTATCATTTACGAAGAAATTCTGGAGATGCAAGTCACTATGGATTAATCCATATGAATCTTTCTTTCTGTCATAAGCTTTGATTTCTTCTATTAATTCCTTCGTAAAAATGCCAAGTTCTTCGTCAGCTAACATTTCATTTAAATAAGCTTCTTCGTCCCAATGTTCACGATGATTTGTGACAGGATAATCAACTGTTAACGCATGAAGTTTTCCGATTGTTTTCCCCCATGTGTACATTAGGTCATCATTCCAAACAGCTGGGTTTGTACGATCAACTAAATTACCATCTGCCCATTCAAACATTGATGCGTAAAAACTGGTGCCATCACTTGCATTTTGAACTTCTACTAAATTACCGTTCAAAGAAGTTAAAGAACCTGCTGCATTTGCTCCATTTTCTCTTGCATATTGTAAAAACTTAAGCTCTGCCTCAATTTCATCCTTTGAGCGATGAGATGAATGCGTTAATCGTAAAATGCGATCAGTACCATCTGCCAGCTTACCTTTAAATAGATAGTTCTCGAACTCTCCGACTGGTTTTTCTTCTACTGTAATACCAAATTGTGATGCTGCATTCGTTAAAATCTCTTTAGTAAAAACTCTTTCAACTGCCTGTTCCATTTTTTAATCCCCCGAAACATAAAATAAAAGCGTAGAATAAATATCTAATTACTTATTCCCCAGTTTCCAAAGATTTCCTGCAACTTTTTTACTAAATAATGACTAATCATTCATATTTCGGTATTCATTTGGGGTCATCCCAACGATTTTCTTAAACACTTTTCGGAAGTATTTATCATCTTGGTAGCCAATTTTCCCAGCTATTTCATAGATTTTTAAATTTGGAAACTTCAATAATTCCTTCGCTTTTTCAATCCGAATTGAAACAATATAATCTGATATATTCACACCGTAAATTTGTTTAAACTTACGGGATATATATTCTCGGCTTAAATAAAATTTCTCTGAAAACTCCTGAAGTGAAATCTCTTCAGCATAGTTCAGTTGAATATAATTTGCGATTGCTTCAATACTATTCAGTTCTTGGTTCGTTTGATTTTTTTCTTGAATAATCGACTGTACTCTTTCTCTTTGAGTCGCTACATAATCACCAATTTCAAAATGCCCTTTCGCATTCCAGAACAATTCTAGATTCACTTCTTGAATGGTTTGAAGCGAAAGTTTATTAATCCAGTGATTTAAGAAGATTAAAAACTCCTGATGCAATGAAAGTAACTGTGCAAAAGGAAGATAATTTTTCTGTGCGATTCGTTTACTAAAAAGTTGAATGACTTCATCGTAAATATAAATATCCTGCTTCTCAACCATTTGTTCAAATAAGTTGATGATTTCTACTAGATTAATCGGATTATACCCTTTTATATCTTCATAAGAATAAACTGGCACATCTCGCTTTTCTAAAATATTTACATGCTGTAGGACATTTACAACCTCTTCGTACCCCGACTGGATCGACTCAATTGGTAACTTCCTACTGATCGCAAAATGAAACGGAAAAGGCACAACTGTCGATAAAATTTTAGCTATATGTTGAATACTATCAGTTACTTGCTCGCCCCAATATAGTAAACAAATCTCCTTCGCACCTTGTAAATTACGAAACGCAATTCCTCGGTTTTGTAGAACTTCATTTACAATATTCAAAAGGGCAAAGAAGCATAAATCCTCTGGCCAAATATCTTTGAATGTCTCTAGATTTCGTAATTTTAGTAAAGATACATGTAAAGTTTGCCCTTCTTCATATCCTAATTGGTTTAACATGTTCTGATTATATTCTTTATCGTAAATCGCATTTGTTAATTGTTTATCTCTATAAACAGGTAAAACTTCCTGAAGCAAACGAAAATCATTTAATGCATCAATTCTCTCTTTTTCTTTTTCATTCCAATCTGAAGCTACTTTTACTAAAGTTTCATTCAATATATCCGGATCAATTGGTTTCAATAAATAATCAGACGCACCGAACTGAATGGCTTCTCTCATATAATGATAGTCATCATATCCCGTTACAACGATTACTTTACAATTAATGTTTTCTGAATGAAGCCACTTTAATAATCCTCTACCGTCTAACTCTGGCATCATTAAATCAGTAAATATAATTGTCGGTCTTTCCTTTAGAATGATGTCTTGCGCGATCGCTCCATTTTCTGCTTCTAATATTTCAGTAACTCCAATTGCATCCCACTCTGCAAGAAGTTTTACACCTTCTCGTACATGCTTTTCGTCATCTATTAGTAGAACCTTCATGATTAACTTCTCCTCTTGTCATTTCAATCGGTAAGATTATCGTTACAACAAAGTTTTCATGCTTCACACTTTCTATTTTTACTTCTGCTTTTTTACCATAATAGAATTGAATGCGATCAGAAATATTTTTTAAACCGATACTCTCGTTAGTATTTAATCCACCTTCTGACAGCGATGAATTGATGATTTCTAATTCCTCTTCTGATGCACCTTCACCATTATCAGCAATGACTATTTTTAAACGATCATCTTTTTGTCTATGAATCGAAATATTTAATTCACCAAGCCTTTGTTGCTTTTCAAAGCTGTGTTTAAAGAAATTTTCTACGATTGGCTGTAAAATCATTTTTGGCATTTTTACTTTGTTTAACCCTTCATCCACTTCCAGGTTATAAACAAATCTGCCATCATAACGTTCATTTTGAAGCGATAAATAATCTTTTATATGGTTTAATTCATCCTTAAGCGTTACAAAATCTTCATTATTTTTCATGCTATATCTCATGATTTTTGAAAGTGACATAATTAATCGATACACTTTAATTCCGTCATTTTTTAATGAAAGAGTTCCAATTGACTGCAAGGCATTGTATAAAAAGTGCGGATTTATTTGAGACTGAAGTACTTTTAATTGATTCGTTTTATTCTCTATTTGAAGCTTGTATTCTTTTATATATAAATCATTTAACGTTTCGACCATTGAAGTAAAATGTTTACCTAACTGACCAAACTCATCATTTCCTAACGTATCAAAAGAAACAGCAAGTTCTCCCTTCTCAATTCGCTGCATATCTCGAATTAAGATTCGAATTGGTCTTGTAAACCTGAAGGATACGATAATGGTTAAAATGATGACTAATAAGACTGAAATTGCCCCGAGTGTAACTGTAATTTTCAATAATTGGTTCGAATTATGATAGAGATTCTTATAAGGAATGCTTTTAATGATTGTCCATTGTTGATGATTGCTTTTTATTTTGTCATACACATAGACCCCACTAAAATCCTTACCCTTCCATTCAAAACTAGTTTCACCTGACCGATCCGAGCTAATTTTTTTATACCATTTTGTTTCTAGTTTTTTACCAATCAGTTTTTTTTCAGATGAATAAAGGACAACATTCCCATCGCCAACAACGAAAAGATGTTCCTCTCCTTTTTTATAAATACGATCAAAAATCTCATTAATTCTACTTAATTCAATATCGATTGATAAAAAGCCGAGCCACTGGTCGGATGTAACATTATTTAAAAAATAATGAAATGATACAACTTGCTTAACTGGCTCTATTCGAAAATCCGATAAATTATTATAATTTTGAATCGGATGAGTCGGTTGAATATAATACGAGTCCCTTGAAAAACTTAAATTTCTATATGTGGGAATTTGATTGAAATTATACATTTTCCCTCGACTACTCACCTTTGCATTGTATACGGTGTAATCGTCCTTACCCTTTGTTAAATATAAATGCAACTGCTCGATTTCTCTTCTTGAAAAATACAGTCCTAGTAAACTCCGTTGAATTTCAGCAGAATTTTGTTCGATGTAGGCTGTAGCACCATTTTCTAACACCGACAAAAACGGTCTATTACTATAAATGGACAATGGAATACCGTAAATTTCATTAAAATAATTCATTAAATCATTTCCACTACGCTTCAATAAATCATAATTCGTATTTACAAATTCCTTCGTAACGGTGTTTTTCGTATAAAAATAACTTGCTATAATCGATAAGCCAAATGGAATAATGGTTGCGATTAACAATAAGGTAATCAGCTTACTTCTAATACTGTTTTTCATGATAACATCCTTTGCGGAAACGTTTGCACTTTCTATTATTAGTTTATCAAAGATAAAGAGCGAATAACACCCTTATACCATTTAAATAACTCCTTAAGTTCGCGACCTTTTGAACTTTTAGTTTACCGTTGAAAGATATCAAATCAAATTTTAAAAAAATTCATATATATTTCATTTTATTTCCAAGAAACCCTCCATTTTTTTGTTAGTCTAAAATTAACTTATAAAAAAAGGAGGAAAAAATTATAATGAAATGGCAGATTAAAATATTAAATATCGTTCTAACTACTACTCTTATATTGATGATATTTCCTTCCTTTACATTAGGAAGTACCGAGATGACTTCTAGTAGTGAAATAATTAAAGCTGAAAATCAATTGAAAATTAACTTAGAAAATGAAGATACAACAATTGAACAACCGACTGAAGAAGAATTTATTGATACGGAAAAGATACCAGCTATAGTAGAAGATTTGGATGAATTTGATGACACCTATTTAGAAAACGTGGATCTAAACAAATTAAGTACAAATATATATTTTAAAGCACTAGATATAAAACAGGAAGAAATTGAAATGTATATAGAAATTGAAGATTATATTAAAGAGAATGAAAAGGATTCTATTGTGGAAACTATTCAATATTTTGATAAAAAGTTTGGAAATGAACCTACTACTATTGGAATTACAGCTAATGCCGCATATAAAGAAATCTATAGTGAATGGACAAAATTAAATACTAAAGAAAAAGTTCTCGTAGCTAGCAATCCTAAGGCAGCTGCTTTAACAAAAACAACACAAAGTAAAGCTTTTGAATACACTCGAAATAAATTTAGTTATAATGGCTTAGGTGATAAATCAGATGCATTTCGTCATGCTATTTGGAATGCTCTAATGTGCAGATACGTTGATAAGTCCTGGGCATATTTATATGCAACTGCTCATGAAGATAAAAGTTCTGCTGAACTGAAAAAAAAAGCTGCAGATGGTTATTTAGAAAGTCAACATCGAAATATGGATTTGCATAATAACCAAAAAGGAAGAGATTGTTGGTATTGGAATAGTGGAATATTATGGACTTCAAATGATACATTAATTAGCAGAGTAAATAAAAAATTAAATAATGGAGAATTGACCTGGTTACATAAATAAAAATGAAAAAGGAGATTTTTTTTGAAATTATTTAAAATTAATTATTTGTTAATGATCGTAATAGTTATGTTTCTGATTAGTATACCTTTTTTAAACGGTTGCTCCCAAACTACTGAACTTTCTATTAAGCAAAATCAAAAACTATCTAAAACAGAAACAAATTGGACTAACGATTTAGCTAATGGAATTTATCTTAAAGAATTAAATAAACAAGAAGCAATTCTTTATGTTAAATTAAAAAATAATAAACACTTTTATTCACTAATCGAGGTTAATGTTGATAAATTTAATGATAAACATCGAATCAATATTGAAGAACAAAATGCTGTACAAGATTCTGAAGTAACAGATGAATATTTTGGTGAATTGAAGAGCGAAATTCCTTTCAATGAATTAGAAGTCTATTTAAACGGGAAGAAAACAACATTAACAATTATAAAAAAATAATAAGGTGAGTAATGCTATGCTTGATGAAATGAGAAAGTTCGAAAATGGATTTCCTGACGGAGTTTATGTAGAACCAAACTGCACAAGTGAACCTAAAGTAAAGGTTAAGGCATTGTATGAACACTGTAGGAAAAGTGGATTAAATCCTAAAGATTTGACAGAAAAAGAAAGAGAACAGTTTCTTGTTTATGAATGAGAAAAAGAAAACCCACAAGGATTATTCCTTGTGGGTTACCTTAATCTATGGAGCTATTTTAGGGAAGCCTCAAATTAAGATTATTTCTTTAATTTCATCCAAGTATCTTCAAGAGATTTTAACATTTCGTCAGCAGATTTTTGCTTTCCAACGTAAGCTTGCATTGATGCACCAAACTCATTTGTAGCTCCATCTGGGTATTTGAACCAGTTCCAAGATAATGTTTTACCTTCAGCAGAGTATTTTTGTAAGTCGTCTGCGATTGGTCCTAAGTTTTTACCTTGAATTGTTTTTAATGCTGGGATAAACTTGAATTTTTCTACAATGTATTTTTTACCTGTGTCAGAAGTAACCATCCACTCTAAGAATTTTTTAGCTTCTTCTTTGTTTTTAGAGTTTTTGTTAACTACCCAGTTATTTGGTACACCCATTGGTAATTTGTCCATAGCTGCTTTGTCATCGTTGATTGGAATTGGTAACACACCTAAGTTCATGTTTGGAGTGATTCCATCAACCATACCTTGAATCCAGTTACCTTGTTGGATCATAGCAGTTTTACCTTGAGCAAAGTTAGTAACTTGAGTGTTGTAATCTGTTGTTAAAGGATTTTTATTTCCGTATTTAATCGTTAAATCAAACAGTTTCATAAATTGTTTGAATTTCTCGTTGTCTTGAATTTTCACTTTACCAGAATTAACGTCAGCCATGAATTTGTCTGGATCTTGTTGTTGAGCGAAAGGAATATTTAATAAATGAATTCCTAGAATCCACCACTCACCATAACCTACTGAGAATGGTGTGATACCTGCTTTTTGAAGCTTTTCAGCTGCAGCAGTTAATTCGCTTAATGTTTTTGGTGCTTCAGTAATACCAGCTTTCGCGAATAAATCTTTATTGTAAATAAAGCCATAACCTTCAGTATTCATTGGCATACCGTAAAGTTTGCCGTCAATTGTCATTGGTTTTTCAGTTCCTGGATATAAGTCTTTTACCCATGATTGATCAGATAGATCTTCTAATTTATCTTTCCAAGTTACTGCCTCTTGGAATCCACCGTTGTTAAAGATATCAGGCTCATTACCTGAAGCAAATTGAGCTTTTAATGCAGCACCGTAATCAGCACCGCCACCAACAGTTTGAATTTTAACTGTTACGTTTGGATTTTCCTTATGGTAATCCTTAGCCATTTGTTCTAAATCTTTCGCAATCTCAGCTTTAAACTGGAATACGTTTAATGTTACTTTTTTATCCTTTGAATCATTTGACCCTTTGTCTGAAGATCCTCCAGAACATGCAGAGAATAACATTACTGATGTTGTTAATGCTGCTGCTACCTTTAGCATCCTTTTCATCCTAAAAACCCCCGTCTCAATATTCTTTATTTTGAATACGCTTTCATTATACATTTAAAAATAAACAACTATGGATAGCCTATATTGACATGATGGGTGGAATATATTGATAGCTTCCACCCAATCACATTATTTAATTGAACCGCTCGTAATCCCTTTAATAATATGTTTCTGTGCTGCAAAGTAGAAAATTAATAGTGGCGTTATACCTAAAACAAGTCCAGATAACGCTAAGTTCCACTGTTTTGTATATGCTCCAAAGAAGTAGAATGTAGCAAGAGGAATTGTTCTTAACTCCATATCTCTTAATACAAGTGATGGTAATAAGAAGTCATTCCAAATCCATAACGTATTTAGGATAACAATTGTAACCGTAATTGGTTTTAATAGAGGAAAAACAACTTTCCAGAAAACCATAGTCGGTGAACATCCATCAATAATTGCTGCTTCCTCTAACTCAATTGGGATTGTTTTAATAAATCCATGATATAGGAAGATTGATAATGCTGACCCAAAACCTAAATACATGATTACTAATCCCCAATGACTATTCATTAAATGAAGTGTACTTCCAACTTTCACTAATGGGATCATGATTGATTGGAACGGAATAACCATTGTCGCTACAAAGATAAAGAAAATAATATTTGAAATTTTGCTTTTTGAACGAACTAGTTTATAAGCCGTCATCGAACAGAAAAATACGATTATAACATTACTAGCAATTGTCACGATTAACGAGTTCATTAGCGCTTTCCAGAAATTCATAACTTCAATTGCTTGTTGATAGTTTGTAAAATCTAAGCTTTTTGGAAGCGAAGATGTATTTTGTAAAATATCAGCAAATGATTTAAATGAGTTACCTAACACATAATAAAAAGGAACTAAGAAGATGAGAGCAAGTATAATTGCCGCTATTTCTAATATAAAAGTAAAGCCTGTATATCGTTCTTTTAGCATTATGCCTCAACCTCCCTTTTCTTCGTAATGTACACTTGAATCACTGAAATTAACGCAACGACTACGAAGAATACAATCGCTTTTGCTTCACCTAATCCATAACGGTTATTTACAAAAGCCTCAGTATAAATGTTTAAAGCTAACATCTCAGTAGACTTAAAAGGTCCACCATTTGTTAATGAAAGGTTTGTATCAAATACTTTAAATGACCATGAAATTGTTAAGAATAAACAAACTGTTACAGCTGGTGCTACCATTGGAATAATGATTTTACGTAACACCTGGAATTTATTTGCACCATCAATTTGAGCTGCTTCAATTAATTCTTGTGGTACACCTTGCAGAGCCGCTACATAAATAACCATTATGTAACCTGCACCTTGCCAAACTGCCACGATGACAATTGCCCAGAACGCACCTTTTTCTTCACCTAAAAGTGCTCTTTGTAAAAAGTCTGAATGTAATAATTGTCCAATAGAAATTAAACCTTTATTAAAAATGAACTGCCAAATGAAACCTAATAATAATCCACCGATTAAATTTGGAAGGAAAAAGATTGTTCTTAAAATATTACTAGTCTTTAATGCTTGCGTTACGATTAACGCTAAACCAAAACCAATCACATTGGTTAAGATCACAGCGAATAATGTATATTTACCGGTTAATATAAACGAATGGATAAAATCCGTATCTTTCGTAAAAATGTATTTATAATTTTCAAGTCCGACCCACTTAGCAGAATCAGCTACACCATCCCACTGAGTAAATGAATAGAAAAAGCCGATTAAAAATGGCGTTAACACGATCGCTGCAAAAACAATACTTACTGGTCCTACAAACGTAAGATAATTTAAAAAATCTCTTAATTTTTTAGATGACTTCTTTGTCTTGGCATCTGATAAATTTGAATCAATCACTTTTTTCGTTTCAATCATCTGTAACACCTCCACTATCATCATAAAATACCTCCGGGGTTGTGAAAACGTATTCATTTGAACAGTAGGGTGGAATATATTGACTAGATTGATTTTGATGATTGTTTTTGATGACTTTAAATTTTAGATAAAATTCGAAAGTTCCACTATGTTTTTAAGGGGACTAGCTATTTTTTATAAAAAAAAGAATCTCCTATTGAAGATTCGCAGTCACAAATTAGTTAATATTATTCTAAATCCGTACAATAAAATCAAGCAGATGACCATACTCAACCAGAAATTCTACTTTTAAATCCAAAGTTTTATTATCTAATATTAATACTTTATAACTCTCTTCGTTATTAGATAGTACATATATTTCTTCCTTATCAATATCTTGATAAATAAACTTGTAATTGTTCTTATTATTTACATAGCTCTTTTTTAATGGCTTGAAAGTTGGTACAGGCTCAAATGTAAGTAGACCAAGTGTGTTCCCATATTCGTAACTATACAAATTATATAATGCAGTTTTTTCATTAATCATTATTGGTCGAAATTCCTGATAATAATAGAGATCCTGCTTTTGCAGATTTTTAAAGGGTTCAAAAACTTCATATATAAGTTCATTATTATACACATACAATTTTCCTGTATCACTTACTATATAGACATGATCTTTAGTTGAATAAACAGGAAATAAGTCAACATCGTTAGATTCTGGTGATTCGTAATTAATTAATTGATTTTCTAAGTCTATAATACCAATCCCAGGATACACTTTTATCTCCTTTTCATTAACTTCTCCACTCGTTCCATAAAATATCTTATTTTTAAAACCTAATAAGGGTGTCCATTTAGGCTCATATCCATATTCAGTTTCGAAGCTTTTTTCTGATGTATAATTTGAAATAGACATATTGAAATCATTTGTCTTTTGATCAATATTTTGATCACCTGTTTTATGAGAGGCAATTGTTTGAAACAAAGTGTCTTCACCATAATGTTGAATATGGTCTACTCCAACAGGATATTTAAAATACTCAAGTTTTACTTTATCGAACTTTCTTTTTGTCATATCGTAAGTAAAAAAATAGTTATCTATTGAAGCGTCTCCAAAAAATGATATAAATAATTTATTTAAGTTATTTGGCTTTTGATGAATTAACATTCTGCCAAAATCACGATCCTTAATTGCGTATTCTCGAACAATTTTACCCTTTTTAGTCACTTCTTTTACAATGGTAGATTCTTGTGAAACCCTTGGGTCAGCTGGATAAAATAATAAAAAATTCTCTTTTTTATCGGAATATTTTGGTTTGAAATTTTCAATTCCATTGATTATAGTACGGTTTTCATACTCTGTATTTCTAAAAATTGAAAATGCTGAAATAATTATTCCTGCGATTAATAGTACCATCAATAAAAATATAGATTTTCTTTTCATAGTATCACCTGATATTTATTACAAATTTCCAGGTAATGTTTTTCCCCAATTTTTAATAAGGCGAACATTGGCGTCAGCAATTATATCTCTAGGGAGTACCGCTATAACTCCGTCAATAGTATAAGCATTTGATGATTGTAAATTATAGCCGACATGATTCCACATTGCATTTGTTAACTTAGAACAATACCATGCATCAGTAGACCAAATTGATGTTTTTAGAGCATATGGCTCCCCTTTCTGTTCTAAACCAAATTGAACAGCTTTATTTCTTTCGGTAGCTGTTGCATCTTTACCCAGTTTAGTTGTTACTTTATATTGTTTAATGCCGCTAGCCCCACTCCACAATTTATCCCTGTTCCAATGAAAAACTTTTGCTCCATTATTTTTTGTTCTAGCTGCTTCAATTACAAAATAGTCTTTTGTTGATAATACTGCAGTATGTCCTGTTAATGATTTATCTCCAGCAGCATTATTATTACCTATCCCATAATAAAGAATATCACCATATCGCCAGCTTTTTGATGCTCGCAGCATATTTTTATTACTGTATTGCTCTACTTTTAAATCTAATTCTCCAAGTTTATCAATCAACTCGATATGAACTTGTGTATTATAAAAGTTATCTGAATCCAAAGATTTTAAATAATCTTCAATTTCAATGTGTATTTGATTGACCTCATTAAAAAAATTTTCCCTACTATTAAATTCAATGCCAACATCTTTTTCTAATAAGGTATTTACTTTAGATAGTTTTTCTTCTAATCCATACTCAATATCCTCCAAAGTGGAATTACTTTTTTCTTGTGCATTTGTGCTAATTGGCACCGTCAAAAAAGCTGTGCATAATAAAATACTTAATGTTTTTTTGAAATACACAATATATCCTCCTCTAATTTTTTTATTAGAAACTTCATTAGAAATTCCTAATAAACTTAGCTTAGCAAATTTATCCATCATATTCTGTTTTACACTTGAAGAAAATTAGTACAAAATTTAACAATCTGGTGAACGCAAAAAAACCGCCCTCATATAAGGCGGTTTACATCTTATCCCTTAAAACTAACCTTCAAAATTTAATACTTAGGGTTCGCCCCAAATCGATTATCTCCCTCTTCACTATCCAAACAGAAGAAAATAATAAGAATAATCGTACCAATAAACGGAATTATTCCAATTAACAGCCACCAGCCACTTCTACCTGAAACAGGAAAAACATCCAATACTCTCTTCTTCTAGCTCTTCCGTTGAATACTGCGTAATTCTTTAATAATTTTAATTACCATTCCACGACCGATCTCCTTGAACAGTAGGGTGGAATATGCTGACTAGATTAATTTTTAGGTTTAAATAATTCATTAATTTCTACTTAGTCTTTGATCTGTTTATTTCTGATAAAAACACTTTGCCCTGAAACTATATTCATAAAAGTTTCATAATCTCCTCGATACTTCTAAATAGACACGTTATTAATAATGATAAAATGTTTATAAACCTAGAAAATAGGGGGAATTTCGAATGAATAAATTGCATAGGAAGTTTTTATTACTATTCGTTTTTTTGATCGTTATTATATTTTTCATTGCTCACAAACCATCTAAATTACATAAGGGTTTCCCAATTCCGTTAACTGCAATTCAGTCCAAGATTGACTACAAACATCAATACGCAGTCTACAAATGGAAAATGACATCTGAAATACATGGTTTACCAAATTCTTATAAATTAATTTTAAAATTTTGGGGATGGAATGAAGTAAAAGAAGAAGCCGATGGTATACGAGAGGTTTTCACAAAGAACGCTGAAATAGTACATATTGTTTCTTTAAATGATAAGATTGAAATACATTTTATAAATAATTAATTAACGTGCTAAAGAATGTTCTAATTAGAACACTCTTATTTTTTCACTAAAAGAAATACGGAAAAATAACAAAAAACCGCCCTTTTCAAGACGGTTTCCATATTGACCCTTAGAATTAATATCTAGACAATTTAGACATCAATTTAATACTTAGGATTCGCCCCATATCGATTATCTCCCTCTTCACTATCCAAACAGAAGAAAATCAAAAGAATAATCGTACCAATAAACGGTATTAATCCAAGTAACAGCCACCAACCACTTCTACCTGAATCATGTAATCTACGAGCTCCTACTGCTAAAGAAGGTAAAAAAACCAAAATACTATAAATTATAGTTAATACTTCCCCTATATTTGCAATGCTTTGTAAAATTGAAAGTATAATCGAGATAATGGCATTAAACAGGAAAAACATCCAATACTCTGTTCTTCTAGCTCTTCCGCTGAATACTGCGTAATTCTTTAATACTTTTAAATACCATTCCACGATGGATCCCTCCCAAGAAGTAAATACGGTACATTTAAGTCTATTCTTAATACCTAGGTAACATTATTAATTTTTAATAATAGGACAATTTATTTTGAATTAACACAAAAACCCGCCTAAAATTAGGCGGGTATTAAGCTTAAATTATCTCGGTGTTGGGCCAAAGTGACATTATTTAATGAAAAGTTTATTGAGGATATACAAAATTATTAATGTATAATAACTTATTATTAATTAAAACATTTTTTGGGAGATTTATTTTGAAACCTATTATCATAAAATATTTACTGTTAATTTTTTCACTTTTGTTTATTTTTAGGTTTACATTTTTTCCAGTTCCTTCTTTAGGAATAGGTGTTTCTGAAGGTGGATTAAATTTAATCCCATTAATTAAAATGTTTAATGAGTTTAGCACCATTAATCAATTTATAGTTAATATCTTTGGAAACATCATTCTTTTTATGCCATTTGGGTTTATTTTGACTTCAATTAAGAGAACAAAAAAAGTTATACTAATTGGCTTATTTTTATCGGTAAGCATAGAAGTTGTCCAATTTATGATGTCTTTTAGAACCTCGGATATAGATGATGTTATTTTAAATACTATAGGGACATACATTGGGTATAAGATTTCAAAGATCAAATTTAAGAAATAATATGAGACATTTAAGTCTTTTCCTAATATCTTGGAACTGGTCCAAAACGATTCTCGTGATCTTCACTTTTAAAACAAGCAAGTATTAATAAAATAATTGATCCTATAAACGGAATTAAACTAATTAAATACCACCAACCACTTTTACCAATATCATGTAATCTACGAACACCGACTGCAATTAATGGCAGTAAGGTAAGCAAACCATAAATTCCTGAAATCATGTTATCTGTATTTGCAAAGTTATCTAATAAATTAAGTAAAAAAGTAATAATTGCATTAATCAACAAAAACATCCAAAATTCAGTTCGACTCGCTCTACCATGAAATCCTACATAATTCTTTAATACTTTTAAATACCAATGCACAATTGATCTCTCCTAAAAATTATTTTATCCAAAAGCTAGTGTATACTTCCTTTTTACTATTCCCATAAGAAAATCAAATTACATAAAAAAATGAAATAGATCAGTGCCCAAATAAAAAAAGGAAGCCCAAAATCTGGGACTCCCTCATCAAAGAAATTACTTATTAACATGTGTTAACGTAGCACCATAAGGAGTTACATCAAAGAAGTCTCCATAACCAACAACTGTACCGCTGCCGTTCGCAATGACTGATTTTCTAGATTTCCATGTTTCTCTCCATTGTTCTTTTACATCTGCAGCACGACGATTAACGATAATATTCATTTTTTTCGTTTCGATTTGTTCTTTTGTCATATTTTTTGTATCAATTTTTTTAAAGTCGTTTAATATTAAATTTTTCGTTTTATCCGATATTCCACCACTTTGAACAAATATATCAAACATTAATGCATATCCTCTTTTTGTCCATAATCCGAATGTTTTGTAATACTTTTCTGCTTGATCAAAGTACGATTTTGAAGCATTAATTTGTTCATCAATACATTCTTTACTTGTTCCTAGATTTTTAAAATAAGTCTTCCAAGGCTCTTTAAGTTCGTATTTATTATTAGGGTTACTGATTGAATCTCCCCAAGCTACCTGTTCTTTTGTCGTTTTGTTCATAATTACATCTTTAAATGTATTATAAGAATCCGTATCTCCTTTGAAAGCTTTTAGGACAGCATCATTATGATTCGCAAACATTTTTTTCATAATTGGTTGTAAAGTTTCTGTTCCAAAGTTTTCTTGAAGCGCGCCAAAAGATAAACCGGCACCGTCGAAATTACCACTTGTTGCTCCAAATGCATCAGCTTCAGATGATGATGTTTCATACCACGAAGTGATTTCTAGTGACATTTTTTTAACTGATTCACTTGCTGGAAGCTTCACGGGACTATTCGTTTTAACTTTATAATTAACAGAAGCAGCATTCGCTGGCCCGACTACTGTTCCTAAAGAAAAGACAATCGCAGTTGATAAAATAACATTTTTAATCGATTTTTTCATATTTGATTACTCTCCCTTACTATTAATCTATTTATCTAGGTTAAACTCAGGAATTTCATTTATATTCGCAACGATAATTACTATATCACGATAATTAATTCTGTTCATCACATAAAATCTTCCAATCAGTAAATCTTCAACAAAATACTTTACAAAAAAACAAACCTCATTCGAAATTATTTCGAAATAAGGTTTGTCTTAAATTCCTACTTAGTCTACTGATTTTTTAACTTATCCCAAGAATCCTGAAACGATTGCAGTAATTGCTGTGGATTTTTTTGTCCTCCAACATAAGCTTGCATTGAGGCACCAAATTCGTTTGTTGCACCATTTGGATATTTAAACCAGTTCCATGAAAGTACTTTTCCTTCAGTTGAGTACTTTTGAATATCGTCAGCTATTGGTCCTAGGCCTTTTCCTTCAATTGTTTTAACTGCTGGAATGAATCTAAACTTTTCAACGATATATTTTTTACCTGTATCAGAAGAAACCATCCAATTTAAAAACTTCTTCGCTTCTTCTTTGTTTTTTGAATTTTTGTTAACTACCCAGTTATTTGGTACACCGACAGGTATTTTATCCATTGCGTTTTTGTCATCATTAATCGGCATTGGTAAAAGACCCAGTTTCATATTTGGCGTAATGCCATCAATCATACCTTGTGTCCAGTTTCCTTGTTGCATCAAAGCTGTTTTTCCAGATGCAAAATTTGTAACTTGCGTATTGTAATCCGTTGTTAATTGATTTTTATTTCCATATTTAATCGTTAAATCAAATAATTTTATAAACTCCTTAAACTTATCATTATCAGGGATTTTTACTTTGCCTGCATTTAAATCGGCGATAAATTTATCTGGGTCCGGTTGTTGTGCGAATGGAATATTTAATAAATGAATTCCTAAAATCCACCACTCACCATATCCAACTGAAAACGGTGTAATGCCAGCGTCTTTTAATTTTTTTGCTGTTGCATCTAATTCAGTTAATGTTTTTGGCAATTTTGTAATACCAGCTTTATCAAATAAATCTTTATTATAAATGAATCCATAGCCTTCTGTGTTCATAGGCATTCCAAGTAATTTCCCACCAACTGTCATCGGTTTTTCGGTTTCCGGATATAAATCCTTCACCCAATCTTGATCCGACAAGTCCTCAAGTTTGTCTTTCCAAGTAACAGCCTCCTGGTAACCACCATTATTGAAAATATCGGGTTCATTTCCTGATGCAAATTGAGCTTTCAATGCTGCTCCATAATCTGCACCTCCACCTACTGTTTGAACCTTTACCGTAACATTTTTATTTTCCTTTTGATATTCCTTTGCTAAAGCCTCTAGATCTTTTGCAATTTCAGCTTTAAACTGAAAAATATTTAATGTGATTTTTTCACCAGTAGCAGGCTTTTTTGTTTCTTCTTTTTTATTATTACATCCAGTAAACAACAACATACTAGTTGATAAAACGGCAATCGACTTGAATAGTTTTTTATTCATATGATTCTCCTTACCTTACTTTATTGAACCACTCGTAATACCACGGATAATTTGCTTTTGGGCATCGAAGAAAAAGATAAATAATGGCATAATGCCTAAAACTAATTCGGCAAGTGCTAAATTCCATAATGGAAGCATCATCTACAACTGTTTCAACTGCTTTATCAATCTTTGACAACTATGTACCTACCTTCACAACGATCTACAAAAAAAAGCAACTCCACATTATTATTAAAAAGTGGAGTTGCTTTTATTCGGGATGCATTCTATTCGAGTCAAGACGCACTCTTCATATGAGTGCTGCGTTGATCCTTTTGATAATTCACAATGATAATACCTGACGTAACCATAATTAAACCAATAAATACAAGATAAGATAACACTTCATTCAGCATGATTGATGATAAAATTACACCAAAAACAGGAACTAAGAATAAGTACATTGATACTTTTCCAACTTGGTTATATTTCATGACATTGTTCCACAGTATGAATCCTACAGATGAAAGTATTGATAAATAAACTAACATGCCAAACGTTTTTAAATCAAAGTGGAACGGTAGAAATCCTGCCGTTAAACCACCAATTAATAACAATCCAATCGAACCGATCATCATTTGATAAGCCGTTAAATAGGCAACATCCACTTTCTTTGCAGCTTCCTTAGCAAGTACATTACCATATCCACCAAATGCCATTGCAAACAATAATAAAATCTCGCCAATTCCTAAATGTAAAGAAAGCGTGCCCTTTGTAATATTCACGATAATGACACCCGCAAACCCTACCGTTACACCAAGAATCTTACGCATGTTTAAACGATCATTTTTATACATAAAATGCGCTGCTAAAAGTTGAAAAAACGAAGTAGTTCCAGCAATAATCGAGCCTTGAACTCCCGTCGAAAAACTCAATCCAATATAAAACAACACATATTGTAAAAACGTTTGAAACAAACCTACTTTTCCTACTACAAAAAAAGTATCTCTCTTAAAAGTTAACTTTCTACCAATTATCGTAAAAAATATTAAAATTAATAATGAGGCCAAAAAGAAACGATAACCCGCAAAAATCATTTGCTTCCAAATTTCATTCTTCTCAATATGCAAGTGCTCATAACTTAGCTTAATAAACGGAAATGCGCTTCCCCATAAAAAAGTTGTAATAACCGCTGATGCAATCACTCCCAAAGGATGTGTAAAAAATCTCTTTGCAGACATTGTTTCCCTCCATAAGCCTTTTTCTCTCTATAGAATACAGTTTATTCTATCATCAATAGGGCATTCCTTCTATTCGTTTTATTATAAGAAAGGCCTGAAGGTAAAGACAATTGTTGGAAATCTTTATAAAAGTAATTTATGTGGATTTGAACTTAAAATTTTTATGATTTTATTCGTTTATACCCTAAAAAATGCTTTTGCCAATATGAGTCATTTAGATTTGAAATTGTAACACCTTTACTTGTACCAGCTTGAATAAATTCATTTTGATTTAACATAATCCCCATATGTGATGGTCCATATGTGTATGTATTTTGAAAAAATATCAAATCACCAGGCTGTGAAGTTGTTACTTTTTGGAATGAAGTATTGTTCTGCCAATAACCTGATACATTTGTTCTTCCAAATGGCTTACCATTTTCCTTAAGGACATAATAAATAAAGCCACTGCAATCAAAACCAGTAGGCGATACTCCTGCCCACTTATAGGGAACTCCTAAAAATTGTTTTGCAAAAGAAATCATATTTTTTTCATCAATATTGCTAGTCGAACCATTTGAATGATCAATTTCTTTTTCAGTATATCCAGCACTTATATAACCGATTTTTCCTTGATAGTTTATTTTGCGCCAACCATTTGAAGTTGAAATAACGTCTAACTTCTGCATTTTTGTCGCACTACCTATTATATTGTAATTCGTTCCCGCACCTGAGCGAATATTAACTTTGGCCCCAGTTACAATATATTTAGTCGTATCGTATACTGGTTTTTCATCTTCAATATTCTTTTGCTTCTGAACATAAGTGCCACTTATGTAGCCAATTCTTCCTTGATAAATAATCTTGTACCAACCATTTGCGGAAGATTTAACATCTAATTTAGCATTCTTATTTACACTTCCTAAAATACTGTAATTCGTTCCTGCTCCCGAACGAATACGTACCCCGTTCCCTGTTGAGATATAATTGGAAGTATTGTTTTCTATTTTTTCATTTTCAACATCACTACTTTGTTTTTTAACATAAGTACCGCTTATGTAGCCCATTCTCCCCTTATAATTAATCTTATACCAACCATTTGAGGAAGATATGACATCTAATTTAGCATTCTTATTTACACTTCCTAAAATACTATAATTCGTTCCTGCCCCTGAACGAATACGTACTCCGTTCCCAGTTGAGATATAGTGATCCACGTATGAGATCGATGCTTTAGGTTGATTTACAGTAGTACTTTCTGCATCCGCTTCTAATAGATCCATTGAATTAATATATGAAACAGATCCTATGATTGCAATTGATTGTATAATTTTTTTCTTCAAAATCTTCACCAGCTTTTATTTTTATTTATATTTGCTATACTTTTATGAGTTTGAAATAGATGAATTAGCTTTTAATGTAGTAACAAATATGTATTTATGTGCTTACTGTATAAATATCGGTTGGATGCTTAAAATTCTTTAATGAACGTCAAAAATTTTATTATTTGATAGAACCGGTAAAATTTAATAGGGCAGACTGAATTCCTGTCCACCCCACACCTACATCTAATTTCACAACTCGATCACATCATTAAAATTTTTTTAATTTAAAAGCAAATTTTTTCTTCACATTTAAAGGAATGTGGTAATATATATTTAATAAGAATTATTTTAATTAAGAAATCTGTAAACTACACAACTAAGAGATTAAATAAATAGTAAGGTCTTATAAAATGTACGCTGCTGTCCTAGGACGGCAGCTTTCGTCGTTTTATAAGGATAGTGAATTTGATTATTTTTCTCAATTGAAAATAAGAAAGGGGTATTTATTATGGAAGCAAGTCCAAAAGTTACTACGATTCATGCTACATATGAAGCCGACCATGTGGAATCTACATCATTTCTTTCAAAACATGGAGAATTAATTGCCGCTTTAGTTTCTGGTGTATTAATTCTAATTGCTTCATTCGTTAAGAACGATCATTCAATCATGTCGATTATTTTATATGTTTTAGCATTTTGTATTGGAGGATATGCAAAGGCAAAAGAAGGTATTGAAGATACGATTGCTGAAAAGGAACTAAATGTTGAAATGCTAATGATTATTGCGGCAGTTGGTTCAGCTGCAATTGGCTATTGGACTGAAGGTGCCGTACTGATTTTCATATTTGCTTTAAGTGGCGCACTTGAAACATATACGTTAAATAAAACAAATAAAGAAATTTCTTCATTATTATCACTTCAGCCACAAACGGCAATTCGATTAGTCGATGAAGTTGAAGAAGTCGTCAGCATTAAAAGTCTAAACATTGGTGATTATATTTTAATTAAAGCTGGAGAACGTATTCCTGCTGATGGTCAGATCGTTAAAGGAGAAACATTAGTAGATGAAGCTGCTCTTACTGGTGAATCAATTCCAGTAGTAAAAAACTTAAATGATGAAGTGTTTGCTGGAACGATTAACATTAAAGGAACGCTAGTAGTAGAAATTACGAAACATAGTGATGAGACTCTTTTCCAAAAAATCATTAATCTTGTTCAAACAGCTCAAAGTGAACAAACTCCTTCTCAACAATTTATTGAGAGATTTGAAGGTGTTTATGTTAAAGGCGTATTAATTGCCGTATTATTCATGATGTTTTTACCGCATTTTGCATTAGATTGGTCATGGACAACAACATTTTATCGAGCAATGATTTTACTAGTTGTTGCATCACCTTGTGCATTAGTAGCATCGATTACACCAGCTGTTTTATCAGCAATCTCGAATGGAGCAAAGTCGGGAATTCTTGTTAAAGGTGGTATTCATTTAGAGCGATTAGGTGTATTAAAAGCAATCGCATTCGATAAAACGGGTACTTTAACGATTGGTAAGCCAGAGGTAACTGGTTTTGAGAAAATTGAAGATTTTGATCGTACAGAGTTATTGTCAATCGTTGCTTCAATTGAAAGATTTTCAACTCACCCACTAGCTGCAGCAATTGTTGAATACGCAACGAAACAAGGAATCACAATATCTTCGTCATTTGAACAAATTGATGACCACCCTGGTTTCGGTGTATCAGCGATTTTAAATGGTTCAGAGTACAGAGTCGGTAAAAAAGAATTCGTAACGATGAAACAAAATCCTCTTATTCATTTTGAACAACAGTGGGAACAAGAAGGAAATACAATTGTTTATGTAGGTACTCAAGATCAGGTTGTTGCGATATTCTCATTAAAAGATTTAGTTCGTAACGAATCAAAGCAAGCCCTATCTACTTTAAATAAATTAGGTGTTCAAACAGTCATGATTACAGGTGACTCAGAACAAACGGCGAAAGCAATTGCTGCAGAAAGTGAAATCAATGAATACTTTGCATCATGCTTACCGGATGAAAAAGTTTCGATTGTCAAAAAGCTAAAAGATAACTATGGTCAAGTTGCAATGGTTGGTGATGGCATAAACGATGCCCCTGCTCTAGCGACTGCAAATGTAGGGATCGCAATGGGCGGAGGAACTGGAGTTGCTTTAGAAACTGCAGATGTCGTTTTAATGAAAAATGACTTAACAAAAATTTCAAAAGCAATCACTTTATCAAAACGCATGAACAGGATTGTAAAACAAAATATTATTTTTTCACTAACCGTAATCGCATTCCTAATCTGCTCGAATTTCCTACAAATCATTGATTTACCTTATGGAGTAATCGGTCACGAAGGAAGTACAATTTTAGTTATTCTTAACTCATTAAGATTATTAAGAGATTAAAAAAAAAGCATCGTACACAAATGTACGATGCTTTTTTCTTCTAAACTGAACTAGTAATGAGCCTTTTAGCAGGAAAAGCAAGTATTCTAGTCAGCCTAAAAATCAATGGTAATCATTATGCCCGTTTGCAGAACCGCTAGTTTTGCCCTTTGGGTGAGAGCTACTCTTTTGTTTCTTATTTGATTTATCATTATGGTTTTTCTTATTATTACTCATTTGAAGTTCCTCCCTTTTTGAAGTCTTTATTAGTTTACCTTTCTTAAATAAGACTACTCATGGAAGAAAACTCCATTATATTATAGAAGAAATTATTTTGGATTTGGCTTATTAGGGTCAATTAATTTTGGTTTAGCTTTGTGCTTACCATATTGTTTTTGCTTTATTAATGCATTGAGCTCTCCACCAATAATCACAACCATTGCCGAAATAAAAAACCAGATCATTAAAACAATAATTCCACCTAAACTACCGTAATGACTTGTGTAATTACCAAAATTATCAACGTAAAATGCAAATCCAAATGAAGAAATGATCCATCCAAATGTTGCAAATAGCGAACCAAAAAATACCTTTTTAATGTGAACTACTTTACTAGGTCCAATTGAATATAGAACAGTAAATACAATCATCAGAATCACAAAGCTTAGTGACCAACGAATTAGGCTCCAAGTAGACAAGAAATCCTGAGATATATCTAAAAATTGAAATACAGACTTAGCAATGACTTTCCCAAACACTGGTATTAATAATGCGAATACAATTACAAAAATCATAATAATTGTTAAAAGAATTGAAATTCCTCTTGTAACAAAGTAATTTCGTTTATCCTCTACATCGTACGCATCATTAAGTGCTCGGATGATTGCATTAATCCCATTGGACGCAGCCCAAATAGTCGCAATTAACCCTACTGATAAAACTCCACCATGTGATTGCCCGATTATTAACTGCAAGTTACTTCGTATAATCGCCATTGCATCTGGCGGAGCATATTGACTCAAAAATGACAATATTTGATCAGTAGAAAGTGGTAAATAGGTTACGACTTGAGTTAGAACAAGTAGAAATGGAAAAAGAGATAGCATTAAGTAATATGCTAGCTCCGCTGAACGAGATACTATTTCGTCTTCCATACACTTTTTCACTAAATCCCAAACAAATGCTACAATAGAATTCTTTTTCTTAATCAAATTGACACCTTCAATTGTTATTCTTTAGATGTATTACCTGCCAATAAAATTGATTCTACTTTCTCTTGTACTTCATCTGCATTTTCATCAGTTATATCTTCAATACCTTCAAGAGTTGCTTCTAACTGCTCGTCAGTTTCAGAAGATTCATTTTCATGATTTACTTCTAGTGAAGTCGCTGAAATTTGCGATTTACCTTCTTCTAGATCAATTGAATCTTCAATTTTCGCTTCTACAGCTTCAACTGCTTTTTCTGATACTTTAGAAGAGCCTTTATCAAACTTATTTAATGTAGAATCTTTAATTTCGATCCATTTATCTTTTACAAGCTGTACATTGCCTTCTAATTTCTCAACTGAGCTTTGTACTACTCTCAATTGATTTCGAACAGCACCTTTTACGATTTCTGGATCATCTTTAATTTGATTTAATTTGTTCGTTACACTTCTTCCTTTACGTGAGATCTTCTCACGATTTTCCTTGTTAAGTAGAGTAACTCCTGCACCAATTGCGACTCCGACTAGAATATTGCGTAAAGCTTTGTTACGTTTTGACATTCTACATCCTCCTCTAAACTGTTAATTGGTGTTGCTTTAAAATATGCTGAAGTAAATGAGAGCATCCTTCTGTAAGGATGTCATATACTTCATTAAAATTACCCGTATAATATGGATCAGGCACTTCCTTCCACATTGATGCTGGAACATAATCTGAAAGTAGTGAAATCTCTCCTATACAATTATTTCTTGCTAAATTCATTAAATCCTCTTTATTCTGTGCATCCATAGCAACAATATAACTAAAATATTTAAAGTCATTTTCTGTCACTTTTCGAGCTTTCATACCTTCGCAAGTTATACCTTTTTCACTCAATAAACCTTGTGTTCCCTTATGTGGAGGGTGACCTAAATGCCAATCTCCAGTACCAGCTGAGTCTATCATAAATTGTTTATCTAACCCTTTTTCTGTCACTAAATGACGAAAAACAGCCTCAGCCATTGGCGATCGACAAATGTTACCTAAACAGACAAATAATACTTGAATCATCTAAAATGTCTCCTTCAAATTATTTACACTTTCTGCCAAAATTTAGCTGTTCTTTCGTATTCATTCTACACGGTAAATTTTAAAATGAAAAGCAAGCCATTGTGAATAATTTATGGCAAGGATAAATAAGATAATGGTTATAATGCTTATTTTTTACATAATAGCTATGATTACACTCATTTTTTAAAAATAATTTTAATTACTAACTAAATAGTTAACTTTATTAGTGTTCTACGTGAGTACCATTAACAATAGGCAAAATTTTTTTAATTTTTACGGATAAATTAATTGTATTTTTAAATGACCTTGACTATATTTAGTAAAGACAACTAAATGTAAGCTAAACCACAAGGGGAGCCATTTGGCTGAGAGTGAATAGATTAACTATTCTTACCCTCTGAACCTGTTAGTTAGGACTAACGTAGGGATGTGGCACGATGAAAAAGCAACGCCGGGATCATCATGCTACCCAGTATTGCTTTTTTTATTTATTCCTACTGATATCTCCTTACAAAGTGTTTCACTACATAAGTTGTCCATGAGATAAAGGGGGAAATATATATATGAAGACATCAAAGATTCAATTAATGACAGAAATAGCGATGTGTGCAGCTCTAGCAATCGTTTTTGATTTCTTACCATTGTTTACTGCTCCTCAAGGTGGTTCTGTATCATTATCAATGATTCCAGTTTTTCTAATTGCTTTTCGTTGGGGATTAAAGCAAGGTTTAATTACTGGTCTATTATTAGCAGCATTACAAATCGTTACAAAGCTATATTTTGTTCATCCAATCCAAGTATTTTTAGACTATATTCTAGCATTTACAAGTCTCGGATTAGCTGGACTTGTATATCAACAAATAAAAATTAGTTTAGCAAATGGCAATAAAAAAAGTGCAGCAGCCTATATAATTTTAGGAACTTTTATCGGCTCACTAGCTCGTTTCATCTCCCATTTTATTGCTGGAATCGTATTTTACGGTTCATACGCTCCAAAAGGAACACCAGTATCACTTTATTCATTAGTATATAATGCTTGGTACATGGTTCCTTCTTTTATTATTAGTGCAGTTCTATTAATCATTTTACTTTCTTCTGCACCAGTACTTGTACATGTTAAAAAGAATCGAAATCAAGCAGCATAAGTTTTTAGCCAGTCTAAAGTTCCAAAGCGTACAAATAAGTAAGTACAAGATACCCCACCGAGTAGTCATTTTTTACTTACTCGATGGGGTATTTACTTTCATTTTAACATCTATATAGGAAGTTTCTTAATTTTATAGTGGTGCATCTACTAATGTCCATGTTAATGTTGTTTTATATTTGGCACCTACTTCTTTATAAGCTGCACCAGGCACAAAAAGGGTTATGCTAGATGAATTCTGTCCATATGCAATTGTCCATGTTCCAAGTCCCTTCCCTTCATCTGCGTAAGCTAGATTCTGGGCACCGCCACCGGGAACCAATGTCAATGTATTAGCTACTGGTTTATACTGAGCTTCAGTGGATGAGTTTAAAAAAGGATTATTTAATTTTAAAACCGCACCTGTTAATTCATTATTACCACTCTTGAATTGTTCATTTTGCTGTACTGTTAGTTTCCATCCAGTTTTTGTTCTACGATGGTCTGTTACTTGAATAAAATTTGGTACTTTAATGATTGAACCATCTGAAGTTTGTTTTACTTCATCTAATTGAGCAGTATAAACTTCATTTTTACCTGAAGTTTCCTGCACACCAAAATTGAAATTTGACACATAGTCAATACTTAATGAACTCTTTGTTCCTGGTTCATGAGGATTCTCTGGATCAGTTGGGTTAACTGGCTCAACTGGACTTGTTGGGTTTGTTGGATCGACTGGATTTTTCGTTTCTGCCGTTACTGTTACATTTGTATCTGTACTCGTATTACCTGCGACATCTGTTGCAGTTGCACGTACTACATCCCCAGCATACAATGCCCACTGTGGTACGTGTACGGAGAATGAACCATCCGCTCCTGCCTTTGTCGTTAAAAATGATTGGTCAGGTAACGTTATTTTCACAGTACTATTCGCCTCTGTTGTTCCCGTTATACTTGTACTGATATCTGTAATCGGATTTACAACTGGCGGTAAAATAGTTTTGTCTACTGTAAAGTGTAGAATTGTTTGATTACTTGCTTTATCAGTGATGACTAATGTGTATTCACCATCAGCTGGATTTATTGTGCCAGAAGAAATGGTTGTCCCATTTAATTTAGCTGTATCAATACCACTTAGTGCATCACTGAATGTAATGTTTGTTGCTGTTTTTTTATTATATAATTGTCCGTCAGCATAGTTGGTAATAGGTGCTTCTTTATCAATCCTTACTGAAAATTTAGCTCCTGGATCAGTTAGTGGATTACTTTGGTTTCCAGAATCATCTTTTGCTCTAATTAGAATATTTGTCGTACCTTGGGTTGAAACAGTATAATCAACGCCTGTTGAGGTAGCATTACTTAAACCAGCTTTACTCCAAGTGTCACCATTATCTGTTGAAACTTCGTACGATGCTGGATCGACCCCATGATCATCAGTTGCTGTAAAGTGAATTGTCGTGTTTTTATTGGTCCATGATGCACCACCTGTGTAGCCTTCTGGTATGGTAATAGTAGCATCCGTTATTTTTGGTGCCTTAGTATCTAGTACTGTAACAGAAACATGATCAACCTGAAAGATTTGAAATCCACTACCATCAAGAGCATCTTTTATACCGTCTTCAAAAGCAATGCTAAAATTTACTTTAGTTCCGATTGCAGTGAAAGTAGTCGTTACATTTTGAGGACCTGTGTAGTCTCTCCATTCTCTATCTGTCGTTATAGAGGTACCACTTGCTGTGTCAGTTACAAACCAAGTATACCTAGGATGGGTATTCGTATGTTCAATAAGTTTAAAAGGAAACTTTAAGATATAAGTTTGTCCTGGAATTGTGTTAATCGATTGCCTCATAACCATATACTCTTGGGAATCTACAGTGTTTAATACTTTTAATAAAATCCCACCCCCTGGAACAGGTTTAACATAACTTTTTGGGTTGACTTCACCAAAAACCTTATACCAGCCGTCACCTTGATCCTCTAAATTGGAGCTATAAGGACCTTGAATTTGGCTTTTATTTAAATACGCCACAAATGACCAATTTGGAAAAGTAGTTGTTTGACGATCAAAATTAAATGTAGGGTTTTGGACCAAGTTTGGAAATGTTGCCGCTTCTGTAATAGTTGGTTTAAGTAGTCCCTTTAATCCAAGTAGTCTCGGTTGCATCCCACTCGTCATGATGACAAAAATGGATGCTAAAACAATCGCTTTAAAAAATCGTTTTCTTTTTTTTACCATTATGTTTCTCCATTTCCAAAATAATAATTTTTTTCACTCTTTTTCTATTTTCATGAAACGTCTACTTAAAATTAAACATAAGTATGACGAGTAATAGGAATTAAATACCGCCAATGAAGTACCAAATTTTTTGATCTTTTTCCCAATCTGAATTCTTAAATTCCTCCGCTGACGTCCTTAATGTAAACACTAGTTGCCTTTTATTTCAAAACTTTGATTCTTGTTGAACTCATAGTTAAATATGTGAAAAATGTAACATGATTATAATCGATCGTTCAACGACATTTTTTACCTTTGTCAACGGTAATAGCGTTGAGTTTTAACTTGTTTTTTGTTTTGGTAATTCTTCTTAATTTTTTAGGTATAACTGCTACAAATGAAGATGTCACTTGCTTTTAGTTAAACCGATCCAACCAAATAGTAAAAATATTTTATCCACATTTTAAATATGCATTTAAATTTTGAACACTTTGTGAATTTTGGTTATCTGTCCTTTTCTTCAATCATATATATGAATATAGAAAAGTTTTGAAGGGGGTTTTAACATTGGTCTATGATGTAATCATCTTTTTCTTTTTTGTCATTATTCTTCTTGGTATGATTGGGTCATTATTCTTATTATTGAAGAAAGCTTTAAATGAGGATGATGCACTTAGAATTGAACCTAAGCCCGCCCTTCCTGAAGAGAGCGTACATTCATAGCTAAAATAAGAGGATGTCCCAAAAGTATAAACTTTTTGGGGCATCCTCTTTTTTGTTTTTCCTTAAATATAAGCCTGTTTTGAGTAAGTATTTTCGTCTATATGTTTTTTAATTACTCATGATCTTTTCTTATGTAACCAAAAATCCTATCTCCATCCACCCCTCCAATAGGATGAGGTTTTTTTATTTCAATATAATGCTATTTACAATTTAACGTTAATTTTACTAATTGTTGTCTTAGCTATCAAATATTACCATGACTATTCTTACTCAATATCAGTTAAGATGGGTTATATGGTTTTTTAATCTTTTACATCATTTAGAGGAGGGATTTTAATGGATACATCATCCATCTCAAAAACGACTGTTGATGTGCTAAATAAGCAAATAGCAGACTGGAATATTCTATTTGTAAAGTTACATAACTATCATTGGTATGTAAAAGGTCCAAATTTTTTCACTCTACACACTAAATTTGAGGAATTTTACAACGAGGCAAGTTTACATATTGATGAACTAGCAGAGCGAGTGTTAATAATTGGTGGAAAACCACTAGCTACAATGAGAGAGTATCTTGATACTTCAAGCCTTAAAGAAGCCAATAAGAATATTACTTCTGATGAAATGGTTCAGGACATTACTAAGGACTATAACTATTTAATTGAAGAATTAAAAGATGGCATGGAAATTGCAGAGTCTGAAAATGATTCAGTTACTCATGATTTATTATTAGCCATTCGTGAACAGCTTGCAAAGCATGTTTGGATGTTAACGGCCTACTTAAATTAAGTTAAAACTTAAGATTAAATTAAGAAAAGCAGTATAAAATAAAATGGTTTATTCATCCTTTTATCTTTATACTGCTTTTTTTTCTAATTTAAAGCCTAAATGAGATGTAGTAGATTAATATTTTTTAATGTAATTCTTATTTTCCAGTGTAAAAACAGGTAATATGAACTAGGAATATCAAACTACAAATTGCACACCGAATATATTTTTTTCCCTATATTAATGCATTTTCCGACAAAAACCTCTATTTTTCACCATTGTTTTCAAACACTACTATTTATCTATTCTAACAATTGTTTTGTAAACGTTTTCATTTTGTATTTCCCTTACTCTCCCTTATTTTATATAGTCTATCAACCTTTCCATCGAATCACTGTGACATTTTTTCCCTATGAATTTACTAGTTAATCCGAATTTCGAATGAATTATAGTCAAAAAGGACTATATATTACATAAAATGTTTTCATATTGAAACATTCGCGTAATAATATTATACTTATGAAAATTCTAAATAAACCAACAATTTAGCTCATGAAATCTCGAAAGGAGACACGAAATGTCAAAACCTCTTTTGGAAATCGAACATTTAACGACATCGTTTCGTATAAACAACCAATACTATCCTGCTGTGGATGATGTATCACTTACTGTCCATGAAAATGAAGTTCTTGCAATTGTGGGTGAATCAGGCTGCGGTAAAAGTGCACTAGCCCTATCAATCCTAGGACTACATTCAAATAATCGTACAAAAATGAATGGATCGATCTCTTACAAGGGCACAAATTTACTAACGCTTAATGATAGTAAATTGAATAAAATTCGAGGAAAGGAAATCGGAATGATTTTCCAAGAACCTCTTACTGCTCTAAACCCGTTAATGACGATTGGTAAACAAATTGAAGAAAATCTAGATTTCCATACTGATCTTTCACGCTCACAAAAAAAGGATCGTGCATTAGAGCTACTAGATCAAGTTGGAATCCCGAAGCCAGAGGTTACTTATAAACAGTACCCGCATGAATTATCTGGTGGTATGAGACAACGTGCTATGATTTCAATTGCTATTGCATGTAACCCTTCGTTCATTATTGCAGACGAGCCAACTACTGCCTTAGATGTAACGATTCAAGCCCAGATACTAGATTTACTAAAAGAAATTCAAAAGAAAACGAAATTAGGCATCATTTTAATTACGCATGACTTAAGTGTTGTTGCAGAAGTAGCAGACCGTGTTGCTGTTATGTATGCTGGACAAATTATAGAGACTGGTTCAGTAGAAGAAATACTAAATAATCCATTACACCCATATACACGCTCACTATTAAACTCTATTCCTACTACTCATTCAAAAAATCAAAGACTTCATATTATTGAAGGTACAGTTCCACCTTTAGACAAACTACCTAGAACAGGCTGCCGATTCAGCCACCGTATTCCTTGGATTCAAAATTATGCTCATGAAAATCAACCTATCTTGCACGAAGTTAAACCAAATCATTATGTACGTTGTTCTTGTTATAAGCATTTCCATTTCAAGAACGAGAAAGGAGCACCGATCGTAAATGTCTCTATTAAAGGTTGATAACTTAAAAGTACACTACCCTATTCGTGGTGGTATTTTTCGAACAGTTGTAGATCATGTTCGAGCTGTTGATGGAATTTCATTTGAACTTAATGAAGGCGAAACATATGGCCTAATTGGAGAATCAGGTAGTGGTAAATCTACTGCTGGTAAGGCAATTCTTCAATTAGCAAAGGCTACGAATGGAAGTATTCAGTTTTTAGACAATGACTTAATAACGCTAGGCAAAAAGCAATTACGAGCATTTCGACAAGAGATTCAAATGATATTTCAAGACCCGTACTCTTCTTTAAATCCTAAAAAGAGAATTATTGATTTAGTTGCAGAACCTCTAAGAAACTATGAAACTTTAACTGCTGAAGAAGAACGTGAAAGAGTACTTTACTACCTTAATAAAGTTGGATTATCTCCAGAATCACTATATAAATATCCACATGAGTTTTCTGGTGGGCAACGTCAACGAATTGGGATTGCGAGAGCTTTAACATTACAACCAAAGTTAATTGTTGCAGATGAACCTGTTTCTGCTTTGGATGTTTCAGTACAAGCACAAGTACTTAACTTCTTACAAGATTTACAAGAAGAATTCAAACTAACTTATTTATTTATCGGTCATGACTTAGGCGTTATTCGCCATTTATGTGATCGAATTGGTGTTATGTATAGAGGGAGACTTGTTGAGGAAGGCACTACTGAAGATATTTTAAACAACCCACAACATATATACACTAAACGCTTAATTGCAGCAATACCGGATATTCGTCCAGAAGTTCGAGAAGAAAAAATTAAAGAAAGACAAGCAGTTCGACAAGAATATCAACAAAATGCTTCTTCTTACTTTGATGCAAATGGTCGACCATTTGATTTAAAACCAATCTCAGATACTCATCGAGTAGCATTACCCTAGAAAGGAGTAACGAATATGTTGAAATTTATCATTCGCCGTATACTCATTATGATTCCTCAGCTTCTAATCCTGAGTATAGTAATCTTTGCACTCGCTAAAGCAATGCCAGGTGATGCACTAACTGGACGATCGATTAACCCAAAAGCTAATCCACAAGAAATTGAAAAAATCCGTGAAGAAATGGGTTTAAATGATCCTGCATATGTTCAGTATTATCATTGGATTAAAAATGTTGCAAAAGGAGATTTTGGTGTTTCCTATACACACAAAATCAATGTAGTTGATGTAATTGGTGACCGTATTGGAAATACTGTATTACTTGCCTTCTGTGTGTTTATTGTGACTTATTTACTGGCAATTCCACTTGGTATTATTAGTGGACGTTATAGCGACACCTGGGCGGATAAGCTGATAACCGGATATAACTATTTAGGTTTTGCTACCCCTGTATTTATTTTTGCACTTGTTATGCTGTTTGTTTTTGGATTTTATTTTGATCTTTTTCCTACGGGCGGTAGCGTAGACCCTCAGATTGCTAATGGAACTTTTGCTTATTACGTAAGCAAATTAGATCATCTTGTTTTACCAACTTTATCGGGTGCACTTATTTCAACTGTTGGAATTTCCCAATATTTACGTAGTGAGATTATTGATACAAAAGTAAAAGATTTTGTAAGAACAGCTAGATCGAAAGGTGTTCCCGAAGCAAAGGTTTATTCTAGACATATTTTACGAAATTCATTCTTACCAATCGCTGCATTTTTAGGTTATGAGATTACCGGTCTAATAGCAGGTTCAGTAATTTTAGAGTCAATTTTCGGATATCCTGGAATTGGGCAACTGTTCGTTAAATCCGTAATGTTACGCGATTTTACCGTTGTAAATGCACTTGTTTTAATGACATGTCTTGCAACACTTTTTGGAACATTAATCTCAGATATCATTCTAAGCATCGTAGATCCACGTATACGGATTGAATAGGGTAGGTGAAATTTATGGAATTAAAAATTGAAAATCAAACTCATTTTACAGAGCAACGAAAAAGTCCATCTGGATTTAGTGTCATCTGGGCAGAATTTAGACGAGATAAGTTAGCTTTAGGTTCTCTTATCGTGCTTGGCCTAATAATATTAGGTGTGTATGGTACTTCGCTTATTCTAGATCAAAATCAAATTGTTAAAGTCGACTTTCTATCAATTTATCAGCCACCTTCCTCTACTCATTGGTTAGGTACTGACTACGGGGGTCGTGATATATTTGGACAACTAATAATTGGGACTAAAAATTCTTTTACAATTGGATTTTTTATCACAATTATTACAAATCTACTGGGCCTAGTATTAGGTTTAATAGCTGGTTATTTCGGTGGTTGGGTAGACAGTGTCGTTATGCGTATTATCGACTTTTTCTTATCCTTACCAACATTAATGTTAATTATTGTATTCGTAACAGTTGTACCTACATTCTCTATCATAAATTTTGTCCTTATTATGAGCCTGTTTTTATGGACAGGTAAAGCAAGGTTAATTCGTTCAAAAGTTTTATCAGAGAGCGAATTAGATTATGTGGCAGCAGCTAAAGCAATTGGCACGCCGAATTGGAAAATCATTATCTCGCATGTTTTACCAAATGTAAGCTCATTAATTATTGTTGCATTCACTTTAAACCTAGCAGGAAATATTGGAATCGAGTCTGCTCTAACCTTCCTTGGATTTGGTTTACCAGAAAGTACACCAAGTTTAGGAACACTAGTTAGTTATGCAACAAATCCTGATGTTTTACAAAATAAGCTGTGGATATGGTTACCTGCATCGTGCATGATTTTAGTGCTCATGCTGAGTATAAATTTCATCGGTGAAGCGCTAAAGCGTGCAGCTGATGCTAGACAAAGAAGAGGATAATTAAAAATTAAGGAGAGTGGAAATATGAAAAATGCAAAAAGCTTTACTAAAGTATTAAGCGCAATGGCAGTATCTATGATGATTCTTTCAGCATGTAAAGGCGGCGACACGAAGACTACGACTACTACTAAACAAGTCGATCAAGCTGCTTTTCCTATCAAAGTAACAAATAACAAAAAATCAGTTTCAGGTGGCATTTTAAAATATGGTTTAGTTTCAGATACGCCATTTGAAGGTATCTTAAATACAGTTTTCTATGAAGGCGATCCAGACTCTCAAGTTCTTCAATTCTTTGATGAAGCACTTCTTTCAACAGATGAAAACTATATTTATGACCAAGATGGTGCTGCTACATATAAATTAAGCGACGACAAAAAGACAATCACATTAAAAATTCGCGATAATGTAAATTGGACTAATGGTGATCCAGTTACAGCAGAGGATTTAGAATATGCTTATCTTGTAATTGGTAATTCAAAATATACAGGTGTGCGTTATGACTCACAAATGTCTATGATTGAAGGTATGGAAGATTACCATAACGGAAAGGCAAAAAATATTTCCGGTGTTAAAGTAATTGATCCTAAAACAATTTCAATTACATTTAAAGAAGCTAACCCATCTGTACTTACTGGCTTATGGACTAACCCACTACCTAAAAAATACTTAGGCAATGTTCCAATTGATAAATTAGCATCATCAGATCAAATTCGTAAAGCGCCTATCGGCTTTGGACCATTTAAAATTAAAAAGATCACTCCAGGTGAAGCTGTAGAGTTTGAAGCGAATAAAGATTACTGGAACGGTGCTCCAAAACTTGACGGTGTACTTTTAAAAGTTGTTAACCCAACTATTGCTACATCTTCTCTAGCTAACGGAGATATCGATATCGCTTCAGTTTCAGCTGACCAATATGATCAAGCTAAAAAATTAAAAAATATTTCATTAATCGGTAAAACTGAGTTAGCTTACTCTTACATTGGATTTAAATTAGGCCATTACGATGCGAAAAATGGTGTAAACGTAATGGATAATCCAAAATTCAAAGATAAGCGTGTACGTCAAGCAATGGCTTATGCCCTTGATAATAAAGCAGTTGGGGAAAAATTATACAAAGGATTACGAGTGCCTGCAACTTCTGTAATTCCACCATCATTCCCTAAATACTTTGATAAAGCATTAAAAGGATATACTCATGATCCTGAAAAAGCTAAAAAATTACTAGACGATGCTGGTTACAAAGATGTAACTGGAGATGGTTTACGTGAAGATCCAAATGGAAAACCATTTAAAATCAACTTCGCTTCTATGAGTGGTGGCGATATCGCTGAACCATTAGCTCAATTCTACTTACAATCTTGGAAAGAAGTTGGCTTAGATGTTCAATTATTAGATGGACGTTTACATGAGTTCAACTCATTCTACGATATGGTAGAAAAAGATAATCCAAAAATCGATATTTTCGCAGCAGCTTGGGGAACAGGTTCTGATCCAGACCCATCTGGAATTTGGTCGAAAAATGCACCATTCAACTACGTTCGTTGGGTAAATGACGACAATGATAAACTATTAAAAGAAGGTATTTCAGCAAAAGCGTTTGATGAAAAATACCGTCAAGATGTATACGATAAATGGCAAGAGCTTGTAAATGACGAAGTGCCAGTTATCCCTACCCTATTCCGCTTCGGTTTAGATGGAGTTAATAAGCGTGTTAAAGGTTACGACTTAACAGCTGGTCAAGGCTTCCAAGGTCACTTACAAGACATCACTGTAACAAGTAAAGAGTCTGAAAAAAATAAATAAGCTGTAAAAATGTAGCTGTCCCTTAAGTCAATGTACTTTTGGGACAGTTCTTTTTTTATGTGTATAACTCATATCTGATTCTAAAGAAAATATAGCCATAACAGTAAAATGTGGATAAGTAACTCCCCCATTCCTTTCTAAAAAAGGTTATTAACAAGAACTTGCGAACATTTGTTGATATTTAATGCAGAATCACTTAAAAACAGTAATACGATCACCAAAACAGTGGATAACTAGCCGCTCTCCCCTGCAAAAACAAAAAAATATTTACGAAAATATGCACACTGTTGATAAAATTGTGAACTTTGTTAATAAAGCAGTAATTTTTACTCGTAAAAAATGTAGGAACGATTTAATATTGGCTTTGAGTGGGCCGAAATAAGTAGGTTCTCTCTTAACAAGCATGAACGGTATGTGGACATTGTTGATAAAGTTGTGAACTTCCCTTACTAAATAAATCTCAATTATTGCTAAACCTAATCAAGAAGTTAACCACAATTCAAGAAAACAAAAAAACTCGCTAGTAATAACTTACTAGCGAGTTTCCACAAATTTTTGAGACATTCTCAAAACAATTATTAACTTACTTTTTTATTCACTTCTTGCTCGTGTTTTTCAATCTTATGCTTAGCAGAGAAATGATAATAGATTAAACATGCAATCATAAATGGAATTCCACAGTACAATGCAATACGTTGGTCTGGGATAAATGCAAGGCTAATAATTACAGCCACATTTAAAACTAAAGCAACGATTGGAACGATTGGATAAAGAGGCGTTTTGTATTTTAAATCCTCTAATTTTCCACCTTCTGCAAGGTATTTCTTTCTACCTAAAAGATTTGATAATGCAATGCTTGCCCAAACAAATAAACAGCCAAACCCTGCAATTGATAGTAACCATAGATAAACCGTGTCTTCTGCGTAAATACCACTTAATAGAGATAAACATCCAAAAAACATACTAAAAGTTAAAGCGTTTAAAGGTACACCTCTTTTAGTTAGTTTTCCTAATTTCGAACTAACCATTCCTTTTTGAGCCATTGAATACATCATACGAGATGTTGCGTATAAACCTGAGTTAGCAACTGATAGAACTGCTGTAATAATAACAAAGTTCATAATATCTGCCGCATATGGAATACCGATGTTATCAAATACTACTACGAATGGACTATCTACTAAACCAGCTTTCTCCCAAGGGAATAAGCCTGCTAAAACAAATATTGATAAAATAAAGAATACTAGAATTCGCCATACAGTGTTATTAATTGCTTTAGGTACTGCTTTTGCTGGATCTTCACTTTCACCAGCTGCAATCCCTACTAATTCACTTCCCTGGAATGAGAAGTTAACTGCAACCATTGTTATGCAAATTGCTAAAAAGCCTTTTGGGAAAAGTCCACCGTGGTCTGTAAAGTTCGAAAGCATTGGAGCTTTTGACCCTTCTACTGGCACAATGCCAAACATTACTGCTCCACCTAAAATAATAAATAAAACAATTGTTACTACTTTAATACTTGCAAACCAAAATTCAACTTCAGCAAAACTCTTAGTTGAAAGTGCGTTTATTGCGAATAATATTACCCCAAATACTACACACCAGATCCAAGTCGGTACATCTGGAAACCATCTCTTCATTAGCATACTCACTGTAATTAACTCTAAACCGATTGTTACCGACCAGTTTAACCATGCCATCCATCCAACTACATAGCCTGACGCTGGTGAGATATATTTAGTTGCATAAGTTTGATAAGAACCAGCATCTGGTAAATTAACTGCTAATTCTCCTAAACAGAGCATTGTTAAATACATTACGATTCCACCTACTAAGTAGGCTAATAATGCTCCACCTGGGCCAGCTTCACTAATAGTATAGCCTGATCCCATAAACAAACCTGTCCCAATTACTCCCCCAAGAGCAATCATGAACAAGTGTCTGCTTTTAAGCTCTTTCTTTAACCCCTGTTCTTGTTGTTTCATGAAAGTCCCTCCTCTAGATGTAAATTGTGCGTATAAGTTAAAATATTCTGATATAACAGAATGCAGACTCCCCCGAATCCCATAACGAACACCAAAGAGCTTTAAATAAACATATTTTAAGACTAAATTTTCAGATAATAAATGAAAACGTATACAAATCATTGTATTGGAATAATACTTAATTATAAAAATAGATTTTATTATCTGTCAATACAAATATAAGTGCTCCAGATGAAATTTCCATCTGGAGCAAACCTATTAGTCTATTAAACCCATCCACGGAAACGAGATGCTTCCGCCATTTTACGAATACCAACCATATATGCTGCTAATCTCATATTTACTTTGCGATTAACTGAAGTTTGGTAAACACTATCAAATGAACGTACCATTTTTTCACGAAGTTTTTGAGCAACTTCTTCATCAGACCAGTAGTAACCTTGGTTATTTTGAACCCACTCAAAATAAGAAACAGAAACTCCACCAGCACTTGCTAGTACGTCTGGAACTAATAAAATTCCGCGCTCTGTTAATATTTTAGTAGCTTCTAGAGTAGTAGGACCATTTGCAGCTTCAACTACGATTGATGCTTGGATATTGTGAGCATTTTCAATTGTAATTTGATTTGAAATTGCAGCTGGAACTAAAATATCACAAGGTTTTTCAAGTAATTCTTTATTCGAAATAACATCAGTAAATAAGTTAGTTACTGTTCCGAAGCTATCTCTTTTTTCTAGTAAGCTATGAATATCTAAACCGTCTGGATCGTATAATGCGCCAAGTGCATCAGAAATACCGACTACCTTTGCACCTGCTTCTACCATGAACTTCGCTAAGAAGCTACCCGCATTTCCAAATCCTTGAACAATGACACTAGCACCCTTTAAATCGATTCCCTTACGTTTAGCAGCCTCTTCGATACAAATTGTAACACCTTGAGCTGTAGCTGTTTCACGCCCTTCTGATCCACCTAATACTAGAGGTTTACCAGTTATAAATCCAGGAGAATCAAATTCTTGAATTCTACTATATTCATCCATCATCCAAGCCATAATTTGTGGGTTAGTGTATACGTCTGGAGCAGGAATATCCTTTGTTGGTCCAACGATTTGGCTAATCGCACGAACATATCCTCTACTTAAACGCTCTAACTCATAAATTGACATTTTTCTTGGATCACAAATGATACCGCCTTTTCCCCCACCGTATGGTAAATCAACGATACCGCATTTTAAGCTCATCCACATTGATAAAGCTTTTACTTCATCCTCATTAACCTCAGGATGGAAACGAATTCCACCCTTTGTTGGACCTACAGCGTCATTATGTTGTGAACGATAGCCAGTGAAAATTTTCACTGAGCCATCATCCATTCTTACCGGAATTTGAACTGTTAAAAATCGTAATGGTTCTTTTAATAACTCATAAAGTTCTTTTGAATAACCAAGTTTATGAAGAGCTTCTGAGATTACTTCTTGAGTAGACTCAATTAATTCTCTTCCTTCTTCTTTGATTTTGTTTTGTACTTCATTTTGTGGGATTGTAGTTGTCATTTTTATCGCTCCATTTATACAGTTGCTTTATATTGGCTAAATACTTCGTTAATTTGTTGAATTGACCAGTCTAAATCTTCTTTTGAAATAATTAATGGTGGTGCAAAACGAATTACTGTATCATGTGTTTCTTTACATAATAAACCTTGTTTCTTTAATGCTTCACAATAAACACGTGCTGGTACATGAAGTTCAACACCAATAAATAATCCACGTCCTCTAACTTCTTTAATATGAGGATGGTCGATTTCTTTTAATTTTTCCATAAAGTAGTTTCCAAGCTCATTAGAACGCTCAGCTAACTTCTCTTCTTCAAGAACTTCTAGAGCAGCTACAGAAACTGCACAAGCTAATGGATTTCCACCAAATGTAGATCCGTGAGAACCTGGCTCAAATACGCCTAAGATTGAACGATTTGCAGCAACACATGAAATTGGGAATACTCCGCCACCAAGTGCTTTACCTAAAATGTACATGTCAGGAATTACTCCATCCCAATCACATGCAAAAGTTTTACCAGTTCTACATAAACCTGTTTGAATTTCATCTGCAATAAATAATACGTTTTCTTTTTTACAAACTTCAGCTACTTCAGGTAAGAATCCTTCTCTAGGGATATTAATTCCAGCTTCACCTTGGATTGGTTCGATTAAGAATGCAGCAGTATTTGGTGTAATTGCAGCTTTTAATGCTTCAATATCGCCATAAGGAATTAACTTAATTCCTGGTAAGAATGGTCCAAATCCACGTTGATAATCTTTTTCTGATGATAAAGAAACTGCAGCCATCGTACGACCGTGGAAGTTTCCAACACAAGCAATAATTTCTGCTTGGTTTTCTTCTACACCCTTAACATCATAAGCCCATCTTCTAGCAGCTTTAATAGCTGTCTCAACAGCTTCAGCACCAGTGTTCATAGGTAAAATCATATCTTTGTTAGTAACTTTTGCTACCTTTTCAAACCACTCACCCATGTTTTCACTATAGAAAGCACGAGAAGTTAATGTAACTTTGTCAGCTTGATCTTTTAAAGCTTGAATAATTTTTGGATGACGATGTCCTTGGTTTACAGAAGAATATGCGCTTAACATATCTAAATATCTGTTACCCTCAGGGTCTGTAACCCAAATACCTTCAGCTTTAGAAATTACTACTGGAAGTGGATGATAGTTATTTGCGCCATATTGATTTGTTTGGTCAATGATCTTTTGAGAATTAGTTGTCATTTGAGTTCCCCCAATATTATTGATTAATATTTAGTTTCTTACTAAAAGAATAAGCAATTTCCGTGCCAAACATGTTAAATAAAATTAAATTCACAAAATGTACTTATTCTCAGCGTTATTCATCATTAAGCATGATACCGTTTTCAATTTACTGCAAAATATTTTTGCATTCAGGCGCAAAATTAATTAAAATATGCATAGAATATTTGCAGCAAAAAAACGATTAACAAAGAAAATTAGCACATTCGGAAAAAAACTGCCTTTTTATCTTACCAAAAATAGTTAGAAGTGCAAATTTTTTCTATTGTTATAATGAAAAGAGAGAATTATATGAAAAATGATAAGCAAAACTATTTAGCTGTTGATGAATTGTTACAATTAATATTAGAAGAAATAGATATCGGTATACATGTAGTTGATCAAGATGCAAATACAATGGTATATAACCGCAAAATGATGGAAATCGAAATGATGAATGAAGAGGATGTCTTACATAAAAATCTTTTAGATGTCTTCACGTTTCAAAAAAACCAATCGAGCACCTTACTTGAAGCCCTCCAAAAAGGTAAAGTACGAAAAAACATTAAACAATCTTATTTTAATAATAAAGGAAAAGAAGTTACGACGATTAATGATACTTACCCAATAATGAAAGAAAATAAAATTATTGGAGCAATTGAAATGGTTCGCGACGTGACGGAATTAAAGCAATCTGTGCAGGAAGGCATTCTCCAAAATCGAAATACGCGTTATACATTTGAACAATTAATCGGAACATCTGGGGCATTTAAAAGCATAATTGAAGATGCAAAAAGATCTGCCAAAACTTCATCATCCGTTTTAATTGTAGGAGAAACCGGAACAGGTAAAGAACTATTCGCTCAAAGTATTCATAATGCTAGCAAAAGAGCAACAAAGCCCTTCATTTCTCAAAATTGCGCCGCACTTCCAGAATCCTTAATTGAAAGCATTCTTTTTGGGACAAAAAAAGGAGCATTTACTGGGGCAATTGATAAGCCTGGATTATTTGAAGAAGCAAATGGTGGAACATTATTATTAGATGAAATTAACTCGCTTAGCCCAAATTTACAGGCTAAACTTTTAAGAGTTATTCAAGAGCGTAAAGTTAGAAGAATTGGTGAGATTAACGAAAAAGAATTAGATGTCCGAATTATCGCTACGATAAATGAAGACCCTATTGAAGCAATTGCGAATAATCATTTACGTAAAGACTTATATTACCGTCTAAGTGTCGTTTCATTATTTCTACCACCACTTCGTGAACGCTTCGAAGATATATTGCTGTTAGCAAACTTCTTCATTCAAAAATATAATCGTCTTTTCGGCCATCGGGTAACTAATTTAGATGAAAATGTAGCAAATTTCTTCCTGAAACATAACTGGCCAGGTAATATACGTGAACTTGAACATATGATTGAAGGTGCAATGAACTTAATAGAAGATGAAACAATTATATCGACTACACATTTACCATCAAGATTCTTTAATGAAAATAGGATTATAAGCGTAGCACCGACTGCTCAAAAAAATAGAGAAATTAAAATAAATCAATCGGAATTAACAGATGACAAATCAAATTTGAAAAATACTTTATTAAATAATGAAAAACAGTATATTATAAATGTTTTAAATGAGCATAATGGCAATATTACACAGGCTGCAAAAAAACTAGGCATCAGTAGACAGAACCTACAATACCGAATTCGCAAGTTTAATTTATTAAATGATTAAGTTAAAAATTAATAGTAACGAATTTTAAGTTTCAAGTACGTTTAAAATACAATATGCCCAAACCTTCCACTTTTGTCCTGCATATTTTGATTATGTAAGACTCATAAGTAAAGGAGGTTTTTTATATGTCGAATGAACATGAGTATCGTCCGCATGGATTTGGTGGAGGTGGCTTTGGACACGGAGGATTCGGAGGCTTCCACGGAGGATTCGGTGGAGGATTTGGTAGACCTGGATTTGGATTTGGTAGACCTGGGTTTGGATTTGGATTTGGACGTCCATTTTTCCGTCCATTTTTCCCATTTTTCCCATTTTATGGTTATGGTTATGGCTATGGCTATCCTTACTATTCATATTGCCCGCCAGGATACTATTGTCCACCACCTTATTACTATTATTAATGTAAAAATAAAAAATATAAAAGAGAAGGATTGTAATCCTTCTCTTTTTTTATAGTGATATTGTTGAATAACTTCCTACAACATCTACTGAAAAGCCTAAAGCTTCCAATTCTTGCTTTACTCCAGGTAATAATACGTCATCATAGCCCATCTCAACATCAACAATGAAAAAGTAATTTCCTAATCCAGTTTTCGTCGGGCGGGACTCAATTTTTGAAAGGTCAATCTGTCTCCATGCAAATGCAGAAAGCACTTGGTGAAGCGCACCAGCATGATTCTCTGGCATATTAATAACTAGAGTTGCTTTAGTATGTTTAGATTGAAAATAACTTGTTTCTAATTCAGCATCTTGTCTTTGTAAAACAACAAATCTCGTGTGGTTATACGAGTTAGAGTGAATATCTGAAGCAACAATTTCTAATCCATATTTCTTTGCAGCAAATTCATTAGCGATCGCAGCTATACATTCATTAGATTGCTCACTAACCATTTTAGCTGCAGCACTAGTAGAAGTAACTGGTTCTAACTTTGTATATTTATATTGATTATGCAAAAATGTGTGACACTGAGCTAACGCATGAGAATGAGAATAGATCACCTCAATATCCTTTACTCGATGTACTTGTCCTTTTGCCATCAATAAATGTTGTCTAATCGGTATAATAATTTCACCAACCATTTTTAATGGCTGTTCATGTACAAGATAATCAATAGTTGTAGTCACAGATCCTTCAACCGAATTCTCTATTGGTACGACGACTAAATCAACTTCACCTTCAGCAACATTATCCATACAAACTGGAATACTAGAATAAGCAATATGTTCATCATTCTTAAAAACAGACCGTACAGCAACATGTGTAAAAGTCGCCTCAGGACCTAAATACCCAACCTTCACGTTCCCACTCCTTTTAATTTTTAATTATACTAAAAAGAGTTAAGATTAAAAGTAAAATATTTAATTTTTAGCAATTATCTTACAAATTTCGCAAATATCTGCATTACAGGCTACTTTGACGAATCTTTAACGTCGTAGGAACAATCACTTTTTTGGCTACTTTCCTACCTAAAAGTCTTTCCATTAATAAATCCACTGCAGATTCACCCATTATTTCAGTGTATACCTTCAAGGTACTTAAACTAGGAAAAAGATATTTTGAAAACACAAAATCATTCATCCCGATTAAATTTACACGCTCTGGCACTGATATTTTCGCTTCATGAAGTGCTCTTAGACATCCGACAGCCATCGTATCACAACCAATTAAAAATGCTGTTGGTAATTCACCACCTTGTTCTCGAATTGCCTTGTTCATTAAATTAAACCCGGCTTCAGCTGTAAATTCACTTAAGTACAGATTCTCTTTTCTAAAGAGTCCCTTTTCCTCTAAATAGTTTTTATATGTTTTCACTCGAGAATTCATTTTTTGACCTTGCTTCTTATCATACTCGCGTCCACCAATATATCCGATTTTTTGATGTCCATGTGATATAAAATGATCTAAAACTTTAATAATAGCATTCTCATAATCTGTAACAACTGAATCATATTGCTCTTCATCTGGTGAAAAATCAACAAAAACTATATTTTTTGATACTTTTTTCAATGAGCTAATTTGTTGATTGTCAAACTTACCTAATGCAATCACACCAAGTATTTGCTCATCTAACATCCCCTTTTCATTTCCACGAAAAAAAGTAGAAATGTGCAGAGAATTTTGTTCACACTTATTTTCAATTCCAAAACGAATTAGCATATAAAAGAGATCACTCAATTCTTCATGTCCATTGTCACCTTTAACAAGTGCGATTTTAGCGATATTCTTTTTTACTTTTGATTTTTTCCTATATGAAAGCTTTTCTGCTGTTTCAAAAATTCTTTGTTTTGTATCGTCAGTTACTGATAGTGCCGGGTCATAATTAAGCACTCTTGATACAGTAGCAATCGATACCCCTGCTTTTTCGGCAATTTCTTTAATTGTAGTCATTACAACTCTCCTCGTAACCTTCCAATCTGAATTGTTTTCGAAACTATTACTTTAATTTTAACAGTTGAAGGTTGTATGATTATCTATTAAATATGGAGAATTTTTTACATATTTTATTTTCCTTAAATCAAGATTGGATAATTAAGTTTTATTTATGCAAATTTGAAATATTATAATTTACAAGAGGAGAATTTAATTTTTCTGGAGTAAACTTAGCTGTTTTTTAATTGTTGAAATCATAGATGTGGTTTCTTGATTCTATTCGTATAAAGTTTTTAGCATTGTATCCGTTAAAGCTTCAACTGATTTGGTTGAGGATAGCCCTACTTCATTTGGAAGATTACTGTAAATTAGTATATCCATCCCCCTATTAATACGATACCCTGCTTGTTTTAAATAACTTATCACTTTCTTTAAGTAGCTAGCCCAGTCATGCTTTATTTCGTCACCTAAATCATTTAAAGAAATTTCAATGATTCCTAAATCTTCAAAGTTTAAGGATACTAATTTAATTAATTGCGTCTCTGTTCTAGACAAAATCACATAAATGCCAAATGGTTGTGAAGTATGTTGATCATTTCCATCAAAGTCCGTAATTTCTTCGATTTCGTCAGTATGGCCTGATACAAAAAAAACGCGTAAATTAGAATGACTGTAATACTGATTGTAAACCGATATTAAATCTTTAACATTCATTTCCTAATCACTCCTATAACTAATTTTCCATGATGATCCCTACCCGCTATTCAGTCAGATAGACATAGATTTAACCCAAACATTAAATCATCTAACCCTATATCTCCTCGCTAGCCTTATTTCAATTCTTACCATTAGAAGATAACAAGCTTACTAGCACTAATCACCCTACTAGTTTTAAACACTAGTACCTTGGCAAAGGAACACTATAAAGAGATAAAAGAGTTCTATTAAGAGTATCCTACTCTCATGGATATTATCGGTCAATAATTATTCAATTAAAATTTACTAAAACGGGAAGATTTTTTACTTAGTTTTTTATTCTGTCACAATTAAAGTTCGTATAAGTAAAATAACGGGATAATCACCTTAATTTAAAGGTTTTTGGATAGTAGTTCTATTAGATTATTAATAGTAATTTTTTTACATTTTTTTACTAAACAGATCTTTTTTAGAATTATATCTAAATAACAAAAGAAATAAATTTCACTAAAATATTTTAATGTTTACATTACAACTACAATTTATTTGCTAGTTGAAAGAAATAAGTTTATTACTTTCAGAAAATTTAATAAACTATATATATAGTCCTACTTAAAGAGGATTAAGAAGTGAGAGCCTTACAATACATTTAAAGGGGGTCTTAATGATGTCAGGGTTTGATGCAGGTTTTGATATTTTTAAAATTATCGCGTTCGTATTTCCAATCATTTTCGTGTTCGTTTTTGCAGGTATATTTTTTGCACTAATAAAAGGTTTAAAGCAATGGAATTATAATAATAAACAACCCAAGTTAATGGTCCCGGCAAAAATAGTTACTAAAAGAATAGATTATATTCAGCGTGCTAATACGAATCAGTTCGCTCATTCCTCTACTCATTATTATGTTACACTTGAGGTCGAATCTGGAGACAGAATTGAATTTCAAATTGATGGGTTCATTTATGGTCAATTAGTAGAAAATGATACTGGAAAACTAACTTTCCAAGGAACGAGATTCATAAACTTTGAGCGACAATAATTTCTTTTCGGGGTGGAATAATGAGTGTTTTCATAAGTGGTGCCACAGGTTTTTTAGGAAAACATACTACAAAAAGATTAAGTGAAATGGGCTACTCCGTTATAGCCTTTGGAAGAAATGAGGAAGAAGCTAAATTTTTTAACAAGATGGAAAATGTCACCTTTGTAAAAGGAGATTTGAATGACTCTGTCTTATTAGAAGAAAATATAAAGAATGTAGACTATGTGATCCATTGTGCTGCACTTGCAGCACCTTTTGGACATTTTTCTGAATTTGAGAAAACAAATGTTGAAGGGACAAGGAATATTGTTAAAGCTTCACTTTCAGCAGATTTAAAAAAGTTTATTAATATTTCGACCCCGAGTGTGTACTTTACTAGTGAGAGTCGCAAAAATGTTAAAGAAAGTGATCCGCTGCCATCAAAACACTCTAATTACTATGCTAAAACAAAGCATATGGCAGATTTAATTATTGAAGATGCAATTGAAAAAGGGCTACCTGCAATCTCATTAAGACCTAGACAAATTTTTGGTCCTTTCGATCATACGATTTTCGGGAGATTTATACAGATTAATGAAAATGGAGGAATTCCATTAGTTCATAAAGGACAAGTTCTAATGGATTTTACTTATATCGATAATGTTGTTGATATGATCATAGCTTGTAAGAATGCAGATAATGCCTTAAATGGTGAATACTACAATCTTACAAATGACCAGCCCATTTATTTAATTGACGTACTTAAACAACTCTTCTTTACCTTAAATAAAGAGTTGAATACAAAAAATATCTCGCCAAATCTACTGTCATTTATCGCGTTGAATTCGGAAATAATTGCGAGGATTACTAACAAACCACCTAAAGTTTCCAAGCATATTGCCAATTTCTTAAGCTATGACTATACACTAAATATCGAAAAAATCAAAAGTGATTTAAACTATGAACCTAAAGTATCAATTAGTGAAGGTATTAAGCGTTATGCTGATTGGTACTTAACTACAATTGATTGAAAACTAAAAACAAGCTAAAGTCACCTAAATTAATTGTATTTAAGTGATTTTAGCTTGTTTTTGATTGGCATAATTCGAATCTAGTAAATTGATGTTGATTAAGTCCATTGACTGGCGTTTATTTGCGGTTTTGTCATTTTTAATTGCAGTTTTCTTGATTTTTATTTGCACTTTTACCACTTTTATTTGCAGTTTCAGATTTTTTTACGCCCCCAGTTTTTCCTGTTCTACTCTACATATATAAAAACCAGTAGTAATCTATTTAATAATTGTTTGTATTTCTTTAATATTTAAAGACCATAATCCACTATTAAGAATGGTATCTGCTTCTATTATATTTAAGCGTTCTTTGAATAATGGTCCATCAATGACAAATGTATGATATTCTCCACTTTCGCCCATTAAACAGATTTCCTTGCTAATGAATAGTTCCTTTAAATCTTTATTTAGGCTCTTACCTACGATCGTAGAATCAAAAATATGCTCCCTTGCTCTACAAATAATTGCATCGTATCCAGTCGCAAGCCATTGGTCTAGTAAATTAGTAGTTTCACTTTTCTCAATCCATACTGGGAAAAGTGGTTCAAGTCCTGCCTTAGTTGCAACTAGTTCATTCCATTGTCGATCTTCCTCGACATATAAAGTACCAAATGCAATCGCAGAAAGATCAAATTGCTCTTTTATTGTTTTTAGTCCATTAATCATTGATTCCTCATATTTACCTGCTGAGTCAATCATGACAAGAGGAATCCCAATTGCATCTGCTTGCATTTGTAAAAATTTAAGCTGAGTCCCGTGCGCATGATTCCTTTCATCCTTTTTCGATACCATTGATACTAGACATGCCACTTCATATTTATTTTTAATTAGCAAATCTAATGCTAAACAACAATCCTTCCCACCACTCCAAGAAACTGCTACTTTACGATTATTCACTATATCATTCTCCCTTAAAATTAAAGCGATAGAAATGTTTAAATTTCTACCCATAGTTTATAACAAACGTTATTAATTTTTTAGTAAACTTTTAACGTATGTCATTCCTTTTATTGCATAATCAAACCACTGTTGATCCCCATATGGAATTTCAACCCATTCTCTCATAGGTTTCCCACCCATTGGGTCAAAGTTTTTTGCTCCGTTTATTATTAAAGCTGCTGCAACATCTTCTGGCTTTAGCTTTACAACAATATTGGGTTCATTATAGAACACAAAAACTTTACCTTGTATTTTTAATCCTTTATGTCCAAAGATACTTCCTTTTGATGCCTCATAATGATTAATTAGTTCAGTTCTTAAGCTTTCAAATCTTTCTATTGTACCTTCCATTTTCATCACTCCTTTTTTTCTGAAGCTTTTTTTAATAAAAATATCTTATTATTACCAATAACTTATTGATATTATTCAGTGTAATATCATCGTCTATACTAATAATATAGACGCAACTGAATCAAATTTTAGGGAGGTAATCATATGGCAATCAACTTCCACGATGCACAAAATAATAATACTTATACAACTAGAGAGGCTGATCAATCTTGGTTTCAGTTAATGAGGGATAATATTGATTTATTTGGAAAAGACGCCGTTGATATTGGTTGTGGCGGAGGGATCTACTCGAAAGCTCTCACTAAGTTAAAAGTAAACCACGTTACGGCGGTAGATTTTTCAGAGGAAATGCTTAAAGGTGCTGCTGAAAATTGTAAAGACTACAGTAACATTTCTTTTAGTAAAGGAGATGCATATGATACTAAACTTCCATCTTCAAATTATGATGTAATATTAGAAAGAGCTTTAATACATCATTTAGATAATTTAAATGTCTGTTTCAATGAGGCAAATCGTTTACTAAAAAAGAATGGATTATTAATCGTACAAGATCGGACACCAGAAGATTGTTTACTTCCTGGAGACGAAAGCCATATACGGGGTTATTTTTTTGACCTATATCCAAAATTGAAAACTAAAGAGATAGCTAGAAGATATGATATACAAGAAATGCACTCTGCATTAGAGTCAGCTGGATTTCATATAGAAAACACAGTAAAACTTTGGGAAACAAGACGTACCTATACTAACCTAGAATCACTTCATAGTGATTTATTACTTAGAACTGGCCGATCAATTCTTCATGAACTCACTGATGAAGAGCTAAACCAATTAGTTACATTCATCGCTAATAAGCTTCAGCATCAATCTTCTATTATTGAAAAAGATTGTTGGACAGTTTGTTTTGCTAGAAAGAAATAATATTATAGACACCACTCACATTAATAGAAACGCTTAGTCTAAACTCTAAGCGTTTTTTCATTTCCCATTCAAGGCTAAATAATTATTCATTCACTATAGGATCCTTAGGCTCAACTTTTGGTAGTTTAATCGTTACTTTTGTTCCGTCATCAACGCTACTCTCGAAAGTGATTGTTCCATTCATTGCTTCAATGATTCGAACAGATACAGTTGTTCCGACGCCAGTTCCCTTTTCTTTAGTTGAATAGAAAAGTGTACCAATACGTGAAAGCTGTTCTTTCGTCATTCCTTTTCCATTATCTCTAATCGTAATGACCGTTTTATCTTTTTCCTCGTGGAGCTTCGTATGTACAAATCCACCCGAGCTAGTTGCCTCAATTGCGTTTTTAATTAGGTTTATTAATGCTTGTTTAAATTGGTTTTTATCTGTATTTATAAATGTTTCAACTTCTGTATCACCTTTTAATTTAACATTTTGCTTTAATGCTAAAGGAACTAATAAGGTGACTACATCTGAAACGCATTGCTTTAAACTAAACGTTTCCACTTTTTCAAATTGTGGTTTGGCAAAGTTTAGATAATCATTAATGATTCCTTCTGCTCTACCTAATTCGCTTAATACTAGTGGCAAATATTCCATCGATTGATTGTCTTTGCTTTCTTGCATTAATTGTAGGAAACCTTTAACAACTGTAAGTGGATTCCTAACTTCGTGGGCAATAGAAGCTGCCATTTCACTTAGCGTATTAAGTTTCTCAGCTCTTTGGATTTCTTTATGCAGTATTTTGTTCTCAATTAGTGTTTCAATCAGCTTTGCTCCTAAAGTAATTGCGACTAACTCTATTACAATAAAGATCAGAACTAAGCCAAATAGTCTGTAATCGCTTTTAAAACTAATTTTATTTACGAATAAAAAAGTAAATAAGATTCCTAGTTGAACTAAAGCAGGCCATAAACTAATAAGAGTTGTTGCAATTATTCTCTGTTTAGGCTTAAATGTCCAAAACCATTTAAATAAAATTAAAGATCCTAGTGAGGATAAGGTAATACTGATCATACCAAAAATAATAGCGTCTCCACCTAGAATGATTCTAGCTAATAAGATCGCTAAAAAAGTCACTATTCCCCAGCGATAGCCACAATAAAGAAACGCAAGAGTTAACGGGATATATCTTAAATCCCAAAATAAACCATATGCTGGATATGGAAAGGCCATGCAAAAAAAACCTGCTACAGCCTGAAACATGCCAAAAAGATAAATTTTATCTTTATAGCCATGCCTTTCAAAGATAATACTGTATATTAATATGGGACTTAATATGATTAAAACATGTAGCAAAAGTTTTTCGATTAACACGTTTTTATCCTCACTAAATTCGAAATTTACGAAATAATATTATCCTAAAATTAATACGACAAATCTTCCAAAAATCCTTTATTTTCCCCTACCAAATAACACCATTTTTGCTTTTCTGTCGATTAATATTTTTATGCTAATTTTCTCTTTTTTAGACAGTGAATTAGGTGCGTTTATAAGTTTAAACATTTATACTAGAAGTACCTTACCACTAACGTATGAAAGGGATCACTATGAATAAAAGAATAGTCTTAAATATTATTTTCGTTATGATTTTCTTTTTCTTAATTAATTTTTACATAGGTCTTAATGGATGGATTTATATTAATGCATTGCTAAGTAGGTGGACGAATCCAACAATAAAAACAATCTATTGGATCGTATTTCTGTTAATAACTTTTGCGTACATTCTTTCAAGAGTTTTAAAGAGTAAGCTCCCTACTTCATTCTTTAAACCGATCCATAAAATTGGAGCATACTGGTTAGCCATCTTTTATTATTTAATTTTCTTTGTCATCGTTGCTGATCTGATTGGACTGATTTTAAAAGAATTTACCTCTCTCAAAACAAGTAGTATAACTGTGATACTTGGAACAATCGTTATATTATGTGTAACAATCCTTATCGCAAAAGGTAGAAAAAGTGCACTAGACACACAGATTGTTCATTATGACATCAATGTTGAAAAAACAAATGAAAAGTATAAAGAACTATCAATTGTACTAGTTTCGGATTTACATTTAAGCACATTAGTCACGAATAAAAGATTAGAGTTTCTTGTTAAAAAGATTAATAAGCTTGCTCCTGATTTAGTCTTAATTGCTGGGGATATTATTGATGAAGATATTACTCCTTTTGTTGAGGAAAATATGATTCAAACATTAAAAAAGTTAAAGCCAAAAATTGGAACATACGCGGTCCCTGGTAATCATGATTATTACGGTGGACATTTAGATTTACTTGTAGAGCATTTAAAGGATGCTGGTATTCATATTTTATTAGATGAGAAAGAACTAGTTGATCATAATTTCTATATCGTTGGTCGTAAAGATCTTGCAAGTAAAAAGCGCCTAGATTTACATGAACTACTTGAAGGAATCGATCATACAAAACCAATTATCTTACTTGATCATCAGCCCTATCATTTAGAAATTCCAACTCAATTAGGCGTAGACTTACAAGTGTCTGGCCATACACATCGCGGCCAATTTATGCCAAATCACTTAATTACCCGTCGACTTTATGAAGTTGATTGGGGCTATTTACAAAAAGAACGCTCACACTTTGTCGTTTCATCAGGATTTGGAACTTGGGGACCTCCTATTAGAACAGGTAACCCTTCTGAGATTGTAACGATTACTGTTTCATTTTCTAATTAATTCAGACTGCCCGCCAAACGCTTGCAATCAGTCTGAAACTCAAGTTTATAGGACTTTGTATACATATTGAAAAGACCAAAAAACATTTTTTGGTCTCTTTTTTATTAATGTCATAATTTATCTATAAATAGTTTTCTGAAAAGTGTAAAATATTATTGAGAGTTTCTTTTCAGAACGGAGATTGAAGCATGAAAAATACAGAGTACTACAACAAAAGGAGCCGTCGAATTTATATTTTTTTTATGGCTTCACTTACTTCTTTATTACTAGTAGGAATTACACTTTCTCCTTTAACTTTTAAGGATCATCCATTTGAACTTATTACTCAAGTTATCTTAATGTTCATTGTTATTTTTGCTTTATTTAATTTTGTTAAAAAAGATAACACATTTTCAAAAGTATTATTTACGACTATTTCTTCACTATATGTATATATTAAATTTTGGACGTACCCAGACACATCAACAATGTATAGTTTTGTAGCAATCATCCCAATTTTTACGATCTTTTTATATAATCGCATAGCATTTTATATCGGTTGGGCATTTAATATACTAATTGGTCCTACTTTTGTATTACTAATCACATTCACCAATCTAAAAGAAAAATATTCTTATATAGCATTAGACCCTGTCGGCAATATATTGGAGTTCCTATCAATTCAATTAATACTCTTATTTGTATTTTTACAAACAGAGACGAAGGTCATAGCTTTAGAAGCCAATTACAAGGAAATACAACAAGCGAAACAATTAAATTCGATTGGTCAACTAGCTGCAACAATTGCACATGAAATTCGTAATCCAATTACTGTCGTAAAAGGTTTTGCACAACTTTTTCAAAAAACAAAAACAATGAGCCCAGACGAAAAATACTATGTCGATACGATGCTAAAAGAATTAGAATACGCTCAAATTATTATTAATGATTATTTATCACTAGCAAAACCTCAAACTGAAACGCTACAAGTCGTAGAAGTAAATAAAGAAATAGTAAATGTAACTGATTTACTTGCCTCGATGGCAAATAGCCAATGCATCGGTTTCCATTTAAACTTAACTCAAATACTTCATACGAAAATAAATCCGATTGAATTTAAACAAGTTCTCGTTAACTTGATGAAAAATGCAATCGAATCAATGCATGATGCCGGTTTTATAACGATCAATCTCTTACAAGAAAATGAATATGCACTAATTGAAATCATAGACACAGGAATTGGAATGTCTCAAGAAACCATTGAAAAGCTCGGCACTCCCTTCTACTCACTAAAAGAAAGAGGCACAGGAATTGGGTTAACCGTCTGCTTTAATATCATTGAAAAATTTAAAGGTAAAATTAAAGTAAGTAGTAAGGAAAACGAAGGATCCATATTCCGGATTTATTTACCGATTTGGCAATATGACAATGAATGAAGAAAAACCAACATTTTCCGCAAAAAAAACTCACAATAGTGTGAGTTTTTTTGTTGCAATTTAAAAGTCTTTTGCTGTTTCTTTAGCTTTTTGAATTGCTTGCTCTTTAATTTCTTGTGCTCGGTCCGGGAATTGATTTTGACCTTCTACAAAGATTCCATTAAAATCTTGAACACCTAAGAAGCTCATAATCACTCCAATATAGCGATGTCCCATTTCAAGACCTGCTGCTGGACCTTCTGAATAAACTCCACCACGTGCCTGGATATGCAAGGCTTTTTTACCACCTAATAATCCTTGAGGGCCATTAGAAGTATATTTAAAAGTTTTACCAGCAACGCAAATCGCATCAATATAGTTTTTCATAATTGGAGGGAATAAAAAGTTCCATAAAGGTGTTACAAAGACATATTTATCTGCTTCAGCAAATTGGGTTACAATCTCATTTAATCTTCCTACTTTTGATTGCTCACCTGAAGAAAGTGTATCAAAAGATCCTCCAGATTGAAGTTTTCCCCAACCTGCAAACACTTCAGCATCAATATGAGGAATCTTTTCATTATAAAGGTCAATATGTACTACTTGGTCATTAGGATGTGCAGCTTTATAACTCTCGATAAATGCATCACCAACCGCCATACTATATGAAGTAGACTTATCGTGTGGATGTGCTGTGATATACAATAGTGTTGTCAAACGAATTTCCACCTTTCAAATTAAATGTCCAAACTATCTTCACCTTATTAGAAGCACGATATTATCATCTGTCATTACTAACCAAACAATACAAATATTTATAAAAAAAAACCTTTACTCTAATGGTAAAGGTTTTTGTGTATAAACAAAGTCCGAAAACTTGATATTAATTATTTTGCTTTAAAAATCCCAAAAGGTTTCCCTACAGGTAAAAATTCTCTTCCAAAGTGACTATTTAATACAGCTGCAGCCGATCCATAAAATGACATAATTGCAATTCCTAATTCACTATATGCAGCAAAAGTATGTGTAGCTTCTTCCATAAAGCCTAAAGTGCTTAATGATAATCCAATAAATAAACAATCAATTAATACAAAAATAATAAATAATACTTTATGAGTTTCCATTGCACCGATTGTCATAAAAATTGAAAAGATTAAATATCCTACAAAAGCAAAACCAAGTTGTTTAACATCGGCTGCTTTCATTAATGCTTCTCCAAAAACACCTAATTGAATTAACCAAGTAGTACCAACAGCTAACCAAAAGAAAGCATATGCACCAAACGCAGTTGCGCCAAAAACATTATTATGTTTAAAATCCTGGATACTCGCAAATAATTGTGCAATAGCACCTAAAAAAATCGCCCACGGTAAAATTAATGAAACACCATCAGTAATTCCTAATTTTTGGGTTGAGGCAACAAGCGTTACCATCGCTAAACCGAATAAACCAATTGCAGATGGATCTGCAGTAGTTATTTTAATTTGTTGTACGTCTTTCATTGATGTAAATCCTCCTAAAATTTTAAACAGACTAAACTATACTACAATAAAATTTCGAGGATTAATACAACTTTTTTTCGCTTTTAAATAAGAAAGCACTTTCTTTTAAAAAGAAAGCGCTTTTTACCAAAAATTACTTTTTATGTCGTTTTGCATAACCGCATCTTTTGCATAATTCTTCCACTGCACATCGTCTTGAGAAGCCATCATAAATCGCTCTTGCACGTTCAGAATTTAAAATATCTTCTAGTGATGTCTCATAAATATTCCCTAATGGAATCTTACCTTCACTATCTAAACAACATGGTACAACCGTTCCATCTACTAATACTCCGATTTGATCTCTTAAACCATAGCAGAATACATTTTCGTCGATGATATCGTTACCCATATCAGGCCATTGGAACTTTTCAGCCATATTTAAATAAATTTTATCGCGCAGTTTAATATTATGTGTTTCTTGAAGTCTCTCACTTAAAGAAAAGTCTAAGTTTAGTTTTTCTTCAAGTAAATTTAATATATCAATATTCAATGAATTACTTGCTCTTAACTCTTCACTATCCATATTCCAAAGCCTAATTGCACAAATCATATCGCTTTTTTCATTCGCTTCATTAATGAAATTCGTAATATTTTCAACGTAATCGTGCAAATCCTTCGTTAAATCATTCGCCTCAAAACTATGAAGTGAAAAATTGATTTGTCTTAAACCTTTAGATTCAATTAATAAATCCTTTACTTTATTAATTAACGTACCATTCGTTGTTAAGTTAACCTTCAAACCATTTTCGTGACTAATATCCAAAAATCTACCAAGCTTTGTATTTAAAAACGGCTCACCCATCAAGTGAAAATAAATATGATCCGTATAAGGTTTAACCGAATTTACAACATGAGTAAATGCTTTCTCGTCCAAAAACTTCAACGGTCTCTCCAACGTTGGGCTCGGACAAAAATTACACTTCAAATTACATATATTTGTAATTTCTATATAAACTTTCTTAAATTTTCTCATTCTACTCTCCTACTTTAATTTATCTATATCCACAGATTTCGCTCTAAAAAAACTACAATCCTATCATACAATAATTTTTAAGATATTAATATTTCAACACTCTGTTCAATTTTTACCAACCGAACAGAATTGTAATCATTCTAAAACTTCATGAAATTGTTTAAATTTTATAATTACAACTACAGTTTGATTATAGTTATTTTATTATAATAAAACTAGGCAATTGAATAGCATAGGGGAATTGGTTTTATCTTCTTTTCTACGCATTTTTGTAGAAAGGTGGTGATGCCAATGCAAACACTTGAAATACTTACTCTAATCTTCATCGCAATGACCTTTGTCGTTGCATTGATTCAATTAGTAGTTAGTATTATTAACGCAACAAAAAAGAAATAGCCCCTATGCTTTGACCGGGCATGGGCTACTTCTTATGATATAACTAGATAAAACCATCTCAGCTTATTCAATTACCTAGAATGAGTGCTATAGCACTCGTTCTTTTTTAATATATGTTTATTATATCATACGATTCTTTAGATATACTTTGAGCGCATGAATTTTTTGTTAAATATATAGAAATTATCATCACAATGACCTTTGTCTTTACATTGATCCAATTGATAGTTAGTATTATTAACGCTACAAAAAAGAATAGCCCCTATGCTTTGACCTGGCATGGGCTACTTCTTATGATATAACTAGATAAAACCATCTCAGCTTATTCAATTACCTAGAACGAGTGTTAGAGCACTCGTTCTTTCCTATGCTTTTGCTCCGCATGGACTACTTCTTTGATTTACTCAGATAAAACCATCTCTGCTCATTTAGTTGCCAAGCACGAATGATTTCCCGCTCGCTCTTAATTAAAATTTATCATACTTTTCAATCGAATTTTATAAAGTATATGTTATTTTTGTGAATTGATAATATTTTACAATCCCAATCAGTTTTATCAGCATTCATTCGACATTTTTCCATATTTCCCGAGAAATTTCCAACCCAAGTTTTGACAAAATCAAAGATTTTTAAAATAAAATTTGTTGACAGTTGTTTGTAATCTGTAATATTATTTGTTCATCGCAAAACAAACTAGTTTGAATTTAAAAAAACTGCAGTATTTAACATATTTGAAAATTAAATTTAAAAGCATTGATGAGAAATAGTAAAAGTATTAAGTTCTTAAACAGAGAGTTCCCGGTTGGTGCGAGGGGCGTAAGACAATATTTTGAACACATCTCTGAGCTGAGCACCGAACCCCTTTTTGGTAGTAGACTGTTTCCGGATTCCCTGCACCCGTTATCGTGCTAGAGTATAGCTTAATTGCTGCACTTGAAGAGGTTGGTATCGTGAGGTATCAATAAAATAGAGGTGGAACCACGTGAGTATTACTCCCGTCCTCTAGCTATTCATATAGCTAGAGGGCGGGAGTTTTTTGTTTTTCAAGAAAATTTTAAGGGAGAGAGTAAAATGAATAAAAAATTAATGTCAGCAATGATCATTTGTATGATTTCAATATTAGTAGTAACTGGTTGTGGAAAAGAAAAACGAAATGCAAACGAAGTAGTCGTTGGATTAGATGATACTTTTGTTCCAATGGGTTTTAAAGATGATAAAGGTAAAGTTGTAGGTTTTGATATTGATTTAGCAAAAGAAGTATTTAAACGTGAAAACATGAAAGTAACTTTCCAACCAATTGATTGGTCAATGAAAGAGACTGAATTAAAATCAGGAAATATTGATGCAATTTGGAACGGCTATTCAATTACAGATGAGCGTAAGAAAAAAGTAAATTTCTCAGATGCATATTTAAAAAATAGACAAGTTATTATCACCCTAGCAAATACAAATATAAAAACAAAAGCAGATTTAAAAGGTAAAAATGTTGGGATTCAAGAAGGATCAAGTTCTTTAGATGCAGTTAATAAAGATAAAAAATTAGTAAATTCGTTTAACGGTAGTAAACCTGTATTATATGAAAATAACAACCAAGCTTTAATGGACTTAGAATCAAAACGTGTTGATGTAGTTGTAGCAGATGAAACATTAGCTAGATATTACATGAACAAACGAGGCCAAAACAAATACAAAATTTTAAAAGATAACTTTGGTGAAGAAGAGTATGGAGTTGGCGTTAGAAAAGATGACACTGCTTTACTAAAAAAAATTAACAAACAAATTGGTGCCATGAAAAAAGATGGTACTTACGACAAAATTTATAAAAAATGGTTCGGTACATTGAAATAAAAAGGAGCTTACGATCATGGATCAAATTACATCTTTATTACCTTCCATGCTTGATGGATTAAAAATAACGCTAGAGGTTTTCTTAATAACTCTAGCGTTAGCAATTCCACTTGGAATCATCATTGCACTTGGTAGACTTTCGAATATTACAGCAATCAAATCAATTATTAGTTCTTATATTTTATTAATGCGTGGTACACCTCTACTTTTACAATTAATCTTTATCTTTTTTGGTTTACCATTAGTCGGAATTGTCTTTGACCGTTTTACAACAGTTATTATTGCATTTGTACTTAATTACGCAGCTTATTTTGGGGAAATATTCAGAGCTGGTATCCAATCAGTTGATAAAGGCCAATATGAAGCAGCAGAGGTTTTAGGCTTGAGTCGCAGTCAAACATTTAAAAGAATTATTCTGCCTCAAATGACTAAAAAAGTTTTACCTCCTGTTTCAAACGAAGTAATTACTCTAGTAAAAGATTCAGCTCTTGTATATGTAGTTGGACTTGATGATATGCTTCGAGTAGCAAAAATAGCATCTAATACTAGCGCATCTCTACTTCCTCTTGTTTTTGTTGGTATTATTTATCTACTACTAACAGCAATATTAACTAATTTATTTAAACGATTAGAAAATCGATATTCATATTATAAATAAGGAGAGACTTAAAATGTTAAAAGTAAATAACTTAACTAAACAATTTAATAAACAAACCGTATTAAATGAAGTCTCTTTTGAAGTTAATAAAGGAGAAATCGTTACTCTATTAGGACAATCAGGAGCTGGTAAAACGACTATTCTTCGTTGTATTAATGGTTTAGAAAGCTTCGATGGCGGATCAATTGAAATTGATGGCCAAATGATTAAATCTAAAAAAGATCTTTTAAAAGTAAGAAAAAACGTTGGACTCGTTTTTCAAAACTATAATTTATTTCCTCACAAAACAGTAATTGAAAACATTATTGAAGCTCCAATTTTAGTACTAAGTATGAATAAAGAAGAAGCTACAAAGAGAGCCATGGATTTGTTAGAACAAGTTGGCCTAAGTGACAAAGCAAATTCATTACCAGATGAATTATCAGGCGGTCAACAGCAACGTGTAGCGATTGCTAGAGCGTGTGCACTTCAGCCAAAAATTCTTTGCTTTGATGAACCTACTTCAGCACTAGATCCTGAACTAACGAACGGAATTGCTGAGATTATGAAAAAATTAGCAAAAGACGGAATGAGCATCCTTGTCATTACGCATGATATGGAATTTGCAAGTAATGTTTCGACTCGTACGCTGCTTGTAAAAGAAGGAAAAGTTTTAGAAAGTGCGTGATTTTAGCGGAAACTAGGCTTAAATTTACCCTTTTTTCTATAAAACTAAATAATATGAACGGAATTTCAGGTGAATTTAGCATGTTAATTGCAGATTCACCTTTTTTATTTGCAGTATTGACTTTTTTAATTACAGGTTCACTTAATTTAATTGCAGTTATGACTTTTTTAATTGCAGATCCATCAATTTATTTGCAGTTCCAACTGATTTATATGCACCCCCACCGCCTTACTACAGCTCCATCAGTTTATTTGCAGTTTCGTACAATTTATATGCAATCTCATCCTTAATTCAGTTCCAGCCTATATAACTAAAGTCATATTAAAAAAAGACGCCACAATATTATTGGCGCCTCCCTCTACACATTATTCAATGAAAAAACTTACTAATAAAAGATAATCCCATTATTAAAGCTACAATAAAACATAAAAGCACCAGCCGCTTTTCATGTTTATTAGAAGAGTGCATTTCATCTCCCCCACTTTACTTTTTACCTTGAACATATTCGGCATCAAATAAAAATAGTTTAAATAAAAACAATAGCGATGGAACTAACAGTAGTAACCCTAAGACAAATACAGTTACTAGCATAGTACCGGATGTTTGATTCGTGTATCCATTGTAGATCGTAATAAATGGATCTAATATATATGGCATGTGCGCTGCTCCATAGCCGAAAAATGCGAAGAAAAATTGGAGCATAACAAATATAAAGGCGGTTCCGTAATTTCGTTTTAGCAAAATTAATGATGATGCTATTAGAAAACAAATTAGTGATAATAAAAACATCCACCAATAATGATTAACTATATTTTCATAAAATCTAACATTGTTATCTCTTAATCCTACAAATACAAGAAAGCTTGATAAGATCGTTGGCACAGTCCAAAATAAAGCATATTGTCTTAAAATTTCTAGGGCACTTTCATCCTTCGCTTTACTTGCGTAATAGGTTAAAAATGTCGCGCTAATATATAAAACTGAGATGATAGCAATGATTACAACACTCCACGAGTATATACTTGTTAATAAATTTTTAGCTAAAAATTGAATGACTCCGTTTTTTTCGACTATATACCCTCCTCCCGAAATGGTCAGAACCGTACAAAGTGAAGCGGGGATCAGCAGGCCAGTCGCTCCATATAAGAATAAATATACTTTGTTTTCCTTGGAACCATAGTTAGAAAAGGCATAAAACGAGCCTCTAATGGCTAATAGGACTAGTGAAATACTTCCTGGAATTAAAAGGGCCGTTCCATAGTAAAATGCAACACTAGGAAAGAAACCTATAATGCCAACAAAGAAAAACACAAAAAATACATTCGTTATTTCCCAAACAGGAGATAAATATCTACTAATTAAATTGTTTATTAAGTGATCTTTTTTCGTTACTTTTCCAAAATAAGCAAAGAATCCAGCACCGAAGTCAATTGATGCAATGATGATATATCCATATAGAAATATCCATAAAACGACTATTCCTAATAACTCAATATTCAATGCTCACCCTCCTATTCATTAGCTTTGTTCAAATTCCAGTAATACTCTTTCAAGCTTTGATAGAATTTTAAACAGAGCCTATTTTTTTAAACGATATTTAAGTTCATCTTCGGGTGGATTATGAATGAACATTTTTCGAATAACAATTGTACAAAAGACTCCTAAAAATACATACAATACAAAAAATAACCAAAACATACCGCCTAGTCCTTTGGCAGTTGTGGCTCCTTCTGAAACCTTCATATATCCTCTTAATATCCATGGTTGGCGGCCAATTTCGGCAATCATCCATCCAAGTTCGATATTAATCATCGCTAATGGTCCAGTCAGCGCTAGTCCACGTAAAAGCCACTTATTATGCATCCAATTTTTCTTCTTAATAGAAAACACAACAAATATGAAGGTCATCGATATAATTAAGCCAACAAAGGTCATCTTTATATCAAATAAATAATGTATGAACAAAGGTGGCCACTCATCTTTTGGAAATTCATTTAATCCAGTTACTGGTGCATTAAAATCTGAGAAAGATAAAAAGCTCAGCAGTTTAGGAATTCGAATTTCATATTTTACTTCATGTGTTTTATCATCTAGCGTTCCGAATAAGACAAAATCTGCCCCTCTTTCTGTCTCAAAATGCCATTCAATTGCTGCTAGTTTTTCCGGTTGGTATCTAGCTAGGAATTTTGCTGAAACATCTCCTGTAATACCTGTTAAAATGGCAAAAATTAATCCTAGTGTTGCTGCTAATCGAAGCCCTTTTCGTGTGTACTCCGTATTCTTTCCTCTTAATAATTGAATAGCGGCGATTGAAGTTAATATAAGAGCAGATGCGACATATGCAGTAACAATTACATGTAAAGTTTTAGAAGGAGCAGCTGGATTAAACATTGCTGCAATTGGATCGACGGTTTTAATTATTCCATTTTTCAAAGTAAATCCTTGTGGCGTATTCATAAATGCATTTACCGTAGTGATAAAAAATGCCGACAAAGTTGAGCCTAATATTACAGGTAAAATGATCAACCAATGATAAATAGGTTTTTTAAAACGATCCCAAGTATATAAATAGATCCCTAGGAATATCGCTTCAAAAAAGAAAGCGAATGTTTCCATAAACAATGGAAAACTAATTGCTTGACCCGCAATTCTCATAAAGCTCGGCCATAATAAGGATAGTTGTAGCCCAATACAAGTACCAGTTACTACTCCCACTGCAACGGTAATTGTGTAACCTCTGGCCCATCTTCTTGCCATAAGCGTGTAATGTGGATCCTTTTTTAAGATTCCTAACCCTTCTGCAATTGCGATCATTAAGGGTATTCCTACACCAATTGTTGCAAAAATAATGTGAAATATTAGTGTCATACTTGTTAGTAATCTACTGAGTGTGACATTATCCAAGTCCATCCGAAATCCCCCCTATAATGTAATATCTTATTGTCCAATGGAATTAATTATTCTAATCAAATGACCGATAATGTTACGTTTTTATGAACACAATCAGTAAAATTGCATTTTTATTTGTATCTATAAAAGTATGTTCCTATAACAATAAAGGTATACGGGGAATCTTAAGTCCAAACAAAGTGAATGGTAAAACAAAAACCACAAGGATAACCTTGTGGTTGTAGTGTTTAGACAATGTTTCTTTGATTTTTTAGGCTAATTGCAATCGCTTATCAACCTTCTTAAGAAATTAAATTTAATTTACTAAACGGACTATACGTTTCTTTCTCCATGAAAATTTATAATATAAATAGTTTAATCCGAGACCAACTATAAAAGCTGCCGGATATCCTACCCAAATTCCTTTCATTCCAAGACTCGTGTAATGAGATAAAAGATAGGCTACAGGCACTTCAATACACCATATTACGAATATACTCATGAGCGTTGGCCACAGTACTGCTCCACTAGCACGCATTGTAGATGATAAAATAAATGAATGTCCGAGTATTAAATATCCCCATAAAGTAATCATCAATAAACTATTCGCTATTTGTACAGTACTATCATTCGTTAGAAATAAGTTTAGAATAGGCTTTGAGAAAAGATAAGTGAGTAATACTACTACGCCACCTAACACATAGTTAAGGAATAATCCTATTTTAATAACTTGGTTTAATCGATCAACCTGATTTGCTCCTATTGACTGAGCGGCAAAAATTGATACTGCGATTCCAATACAAATTGATGGCATTTGAACATAACTTATTAGCTGATTTACTACCCCATAGGATGCAGTCGCATCTGATCCATATTGATTAACAAAAGAAATAACGGCAATCTCTGAAATCGAAAGAAAAACCATATTAATACTCGTTGGAATACCTAATTTTAATATTAGTTTTAAAAGTTCAGGATCCATCTTCAAATAATTTCTCACTGAAGCATCAATTCGTAGAGGATGATTCGTTTTGTGTAAGTATATGAATAGAACTATACATGTTAAAACCGTTGAACCTATTGATGCATAAGCTGCCCCATAAATTCCTAGTTTCGGTATGCCTACCCAACCAAATACTAATGGTGGTAAAAGTGCAACATTTAAAACTGTACTTAATAAAAGAAAATAAAACGGTGTTTTCGAGTCCCCAATACCTCTCATTAAAGTTGTATAAACCATATAGATAAATAGCACGGGAATCGACCAAAATAAAATGGAAGCATAATGGGTACTAACATGAAGTATATTTTCAGGAGTTCCTATTAATCTCAAAAGTTTTTCAATAAAAATATTACCGATTATCGCAAGCACTACAGCGAGGAAAAGAGTAAATGTAAGAGTCGTACCAACAATAGCTTTTACTCTTTCTTCAAGCTTTGCACCATGTGCCTGACCGATTAAAATTGAACTACCAGAACCAATTCCAATAATAAATGATACTAAGAAGAAAAATATTGGAAAGAAAGCTGAAATTGCAGCTAAAGCATTTTCCCCTAACCATTTTCCTACTATAATCATGCTAATAACCTGACCGATTGACTGCATAATATTACTTAAAAGTAATGGAATTAGAAACATAATCATAGGGCGTAATAAAGTAAATTTTACTTTTTTTTGCTCCTGAGGATTAATCTCTGATGTAATCAAGTTTGATCACCCTTGCTACTGTCTGAGTTATATCCTCTTTCACCATAAGGTTGAAGTTTTTCTAACCATTTTTCCTCGAGTCTCTTTAGATCTCCCTTAATACCTAATGGACTAATGTCTTCTTCCTTTAAAATTTCTAATTCCTCAAATACGAATGACTCTTTACCATATTCATTCCATTCTTGTTGAAGAATTTTATTTGTACAAGACCCTGCCTCTAATTCAAATTTCTTTCCATTAATCGTTTTTAAATTTTTAGTGCTTACTATAAATATTTTTTGATTTACTATGTTTTTAATTTGATAAATACCTGCTTGCACTTTCGTTTCTTTATATTGCATTTTTAATTGTTTTTTTCTACTCATTTTTACCAACCTTTCTTTTACTAAGCTTTTAACCAATAACTACTTCCATCCGACTTTCGATCTATATAGCCATATTCAACTAAGTATCTTCTTAATACGACATAATCAGGATAAATAGCTGTCAGTACTTCATTTATTTCTTTTTCTGTATATGTCTTATTTGGCGAAAATCTTTTAACGATTTCTCTCAGAACAACAAGCTTTTGTTTTTCCTTCAATGGAAATTTTTTCAAAGGCCCATTTATGCCTTCTGGAAAGTATTTTTTTAAGTTTTTTTCCATTTCATCCTCAGTAATGTTATAGCGCTCATCGACCATTTTTGCTGTTTTATGAAGTGGTAAAAAACTTGGCGCATGTTGATCCTTTTCCTTTAAAAGCTCCATCATGACAAGAAATAATTTTGCTTGTCTTTCTTTTTCCTTTAAAACAAAGCGATGATTCCTAATCGTAGAGGCGCTACCGACACCCGTTTCTTTTTGAATATCTGTATCACTCTTACCTTGATAAAAAAGACGTAAAAGATGGTTTTGATGTTCTGTTAATCCTGTTAACTTTTTATCAAGTTGGATTAAATAATCGAAAACGGAGTCATGACTTTGTTCTATATGAACTTTCATGTATTTTTCGGCTTCATATAAAGTTCCTGAATCTTGATAAATAATTCCTTTTTCAATTCTTTTATTACAGAGTAAACATAAATAATGATTTTCCTCTTCGATATATCCTTGTTTTAATTCTTCTATATCGGCATTCCAAAAAACGTCTAAATTTTCCATTTAACAAACACAACCCTTTTTTGTTTATTATTTACTAAACAATTTTATAAAATGTTTATTCATTTACAAACATAATATGTTATTGTTTGCAAAATGTCAATTTTACTAAACAATAACTCAAGTTGTTTGTACTTACATATTTAATAAATAAGGATGCCTCAAAAGACCTCTTACGATGTTTGAACTCATAATTTACAAAAAAAAGCGTCTTAAAGGTACTTTCTTCCTAACGAGACGTCATTTCAATTGGTTAAAATTTATTAAACAGTACTTTCTATCCTTTTCAACCATATTCTTTTATTCCAAAGGGACTAATTTCAAATCTTCAATTGACAATTTCTTACAGTACTTTACAATTAAATTGTAAGGTAAATTTAATATTCGACATATTTTAATGTAAATAAAAAACCTGTTCTCAATAGGGAAAATCTTTACTTATTATTTTCCTTATAGACTAATATATTTTAAGGTAGACAGTAGAAATAATCATGACAAAAGATATCTATTTAGGTCAGTCTTAAATGTCTTAAAATAAACGCAAATGGGTGATTTCTTTATAAGATAGGGGGAAGTTATGTCAATTTACAATGAAAAACTTATTGAGCTTTTATCAATCGAACAAAAATTCGAAAAATCCTTTTTGCATATTAAACTATTATTTAATCAAGAAATAGAACTTCATTGGGAAATTGACAACGAAACGGCCAATCTTATGAAATCAAAAATTATTTTTGATGAAAACTATAAGTTTAGCCTTTCTTTATGTAGTACTTGGGAAGAGGATAAAAATCAGTTTACTAGTTTTGTAACTAAATCAAACAATAATGAGAGTGAAAAAATCTACTTTTCGTGTTCAGAAGAGTTCCATCTTCAACTTCATTCCATAAAAAATATGAAGGATCTTAGGATTTTAATTGATCTACCTTATTTATCAATTAGTCGATCCAGTTCCAAAAAAGAAAAGGCTAATTCGAAACGATATAAACTTTATGGTTGGCTTACTGTTGCTGCTATTAGTATTCTATCGATTAGTTTAATAGCTTATAAGAGTCAAACTTGTAAATCAGAATCTTTATTTTGCGGAAAAAAACCAGCAAAAGCTGAAAGTGTTTCAAAGGCACAAACGATAAAAACTCCAGAGAAACAAATAAAACCTAATCAGGATAAACAAGATCCAAATAAAACTGCTATTAAAAACGTATCTCAACCGAATGTGCACACAAATGAACCAGATGTTAGATATGCAATTAAGCAAGAACCTAATAAACCTGTTCAATCAATTTATCCGACTGTAAAATTAAACAATGTAGTTAACTATAGTATCCCACAAGGTAGTGTAGCCATTACTTTTGATGACGGTCCCTCAAAGTATTCGAAGGAAATAGTAAATGTTTTAAAAAAATATAAAGTTGGCGGTACTTTTTTCTACATCGGAGATAACGTTGTAAGATATCCTGAAAATGTACAATATGCATATTCTAACGGGTACTCAGTTGGAAGCCACTCCATGCACCACGATGACTTCATAAAACTATCTTATAAAAATCAAGAAGATGATCTGGTTAGAACAAATAACTTAATAAAAAATATTACAAAACAAGAAACAACCCTCTTTAGACCACCATATGGCGCAAAAAATCAAGCAACTATTGAATTAATGCAAAAACATCAATTTAAAATGGTTTTATGGGATAAAGATACTGAGGACTGGAAGAACCGCAATACAAATACAATAATAAATTACGTTAAAAGCCACACTGAATCTGGAAGTATCATTCTACTTCACGAAACTAAACCTTCTTTAGATGCTTTACCACAAATTATTGAATTTCTTCAATCAAAAAATTTAAAAATTGTAAGTTTAAATTAAAAAAAATAGTCGCTATTAGCGACTATTTTTTTATTCAAACGTTTGTTTAAACTTTAAAATCCTTTATTTCATAAAGAAATAAAAGTTCCATCCGACTCTATTTAGCGAAATATCTTTCTTTCGTTAACTCAAAAATGCATGAATGTATGTCTTCTTCATTAGTCGATTCCCTAATTACTAAGCCTTTATTAATAAATTCATTTCTCTCTAAAATTTGGATTGATTTTTGATTTTCTGACTGAACAATTCCTTCAATGACTTGTAATTCAAGTGTACTAAATCCATATGCTAACACTGCTTTTACTGCCTCTTGCATGATTCCTTTTCCTTGAAGCTCTGGTGAAAGTTCATATCCAACTTCCCCTTTTTTTTGCTCGACCGAAAAATTCCACAAGCATATTGTACCAATTAATTGATTACTTTCTTTAAAAGTAATTCCCCAAAGAACCCAATCATTACGTTCAATTCCTTCATTAATCATTTTTATATATTGAAGTGCTTCATCAACTTCTTTTGCAATCGGTCTGTTAATATATTGAGACACTTTTTTATTTGAACGTAATGCAAATATTTCATATTGATCTTCAATATTCATTTGTCTTAAAACTAATCGGTTCGTGTTTATTTTTGGAAATGGGTTAAAACTATAGTGTTCTTTTATCATATATCCTCCAACTAAAATAGTAAGATTAGTACAGTTTGCTGACACATATTTCTATAATCTCAATATGTAAATAAATAGCTATTTTAACCATTTGATTCATTTGTACTATCAGCAATTTCAAATAAACCGACTATTAAAGAGCAAAATTTTAAAATTCTTGCTTTTTTTATTTTGTTTCTTTTTATGCTTTAAAACGCCTGTTGATTGGAACAAAGTACTCATTGCTCTTTTTTTTTGATTAATTGTCTATAGTTTGTTTACGAATAGGTATGCCATCTGTATACTACTAACTTAGGCCAAATTTCCATTAAACTGTGTGGATGATTTTTAGTAAAAATTTCCTAAATTTATTTTTACTTTTTATAAAACTTTTTCGAATAGGTATACGTCTTTTATAATGTGTACCTTCTTAGATACGTATCTCAAAAAAGGAGCTCTTTAAATGAAGGGGAAATCTAACTTAGAAAAGGAACTTGTAGATTTTATTATTAATAATAAAGACGATTTTTATCGGTTAGCTTATAGCTACGTTAAAAATTCAGAAGATGCGGTGGATATATTACAAGATTCTATTCATAAAGCCATTTCCTCAAAAGATAAATTAAAAAATGAACAATCTTTAAAAAGTTGGTTTTATAGAATTGTAGTAAATACATCATTAGATTTTTTAAGAAAACAAAAAAAAGTAACTGTAATGGATGAAGAAACAATTGAGTTATATTCTTCAGGACAGGATGATAATTATACAGATATTGATTTAGAAAGATCATTAGAATCTTTACCAACTAAATATCGGGCTGTAATTGTCCTCAGGTATTTCGAAGACTTAAAGATTGAAGAAGTTGCTGAAATTTTACAGGAGAGTCCAAATACAATAAAAACTCGTTTATATAAAGCTTTAGAAATACTCCGGATTAAAATGAAATGAATTTATTTTTGGGAGGCCAATTAGTTGGATAAAAAATTAGAAAAATTAAGATCGGACTATAAAAATGTCCCTATCCCTGATAATTTGGACATTATTGTTAAAAAAGCAATTAAACGTTCCATACGTAAAAGATTCCCTCTAAAGTCAATTACAGGTTTTTTTACTGCAGCACTATTTGTTTTATCAATAAATACTAGTTCGACTTTTGCAAAGACATTATCAAATGTTCCAATACTTGGAAATGTTGCTAAAGTGCTAACTTTTACTGAATATACTGTAGACGAGCCAACCTATAAGGCAGATTTAAAAGTCCCTGCGGTTAATAATTTAAAAAATAAAGATTTAGAGCAAAGCTTGAACAAAAAATACTTAGACGAAAATAAGAAGCTATATGATCAGTTTATGAAAGAAACAGAATCTGTAAAAAAAGATTCTGGTGCACACTTAGGAATTGATAGTGGTTATGAGGTTAAAACAGATAATGAGGACATATTGTCCATTGAAAGATATGTTGTTAATACTGCTGCTTCCTCTTCAACAACTATGAAATTTGACACAATTGACAAGAAAAAGGAAATTTTATTGTCTTTACCTATTCTTTTTAAAGATAAATCATATGTAAAAATAATTAGCGAAAACATTAAAGAACAAATGAAAGATCAAATGAAAAAGGATGAAAGTAAGGTATACTGGATACCTGAGGCAAATCTTGACTATTCAATTGATCCTTTCGTAAGCATTAAAGAGAATCAAAATTTTTATATAAATAAAGATCATAAGCTTGTTATTTCATTTGATAAATATGAAGTTGCCCCAGGTTATATGGGTGTTGTTGAATTTACGATTCCAACTGACGTTATTTCAAAAGTTTTAGTTGGACATCATTATATTAGATAACTTTTAATTAAACGAATAAAAGAGCCACTTTTAATTTATTAGATTTGGCTCTCTTAAGAAAAACAAAAATATTAAAGAAAAAGCCAAATATATAAAGAAGGCTGACATAAATAGTTAAATTAGGGGAAGGGGAAATTAGCAATGAACTTCGCGGTTCAGACGGTTAAGAAATTAAATTTTATAAGAGCCCAACATTTATTCGAAAAAGAAATCGTTTATGAGGTGTTTAAACGAAGAGGCTATTATTATGTCTAATAAAAATAAACAGTTTCGTTATATGGCTGGATTAGACGGGCTTAGAGCTTTAGCAGTTTTATCGGTCATTGCATATCACTTAAATTTTTCATGGGCTTCTGGCGGATTCCTAGGAGTAACAGTTTTCTTTGTACTTTCAGGTTATTTAATTACTGATTTATTAATTGCCGAGTGGAGTACAAATCAAAGGATCGACTTAAAAAGTTTTTGGTACCGTCGCGCCAAAAGACTTTTACCGGGAATGTTCACCTTACTACTAATAGTCATTGCATTTGTTTCATTATTCAAATCATCAATGATCGGAAATTTAAAACAAGATTCAGTAGCTGCAATATTTTATTACAGTAATTGGTGGTATATTTTCCATCATCTTTCGTACTTTGAGTCTTATGCAAATCCATCAATATTAAATCATTTTTGGTCGTTAGCAGTTGAAGAGCAATTTTATATTATTTGGCCAATTCTTACTTTATTAGGCTTAAAATATATTAAAAATAAAGATCGCCTATTTTTGTATACATTTGTTGGTGCAATCGTTTCTGCATTACTGATGGCTATATTATTCCATCCGGGTAGTGATCCTAGTAGGGTCTATTACGGTACTGATACGAGAGCTTTTTCTTTATTAATAGGAGCTTCATTAGCATTAGTATGGCCTAGCCGAAAACTTACAAATAATGTTACAACCTCTGGAAAGATTTTAATTGATCTAGTTGGGATTACGGGTTTACTTATTTTTCTACTTATGGTCGGTAAAACAAATCAATATGATAGTTTCCTTTATCGCGGAGGAATGTTCCTATTGTCTATTTCTGCTGCAATGCTAATCGCAGCACTCGCTCACCCTACAAGTAAGATTGGTAGATTCCTAGCAATGAGACCATTGAAATGGATCGGATTACGTTCATATGGAATCTATTTATGGCAGTACCCTGTAATTATTTTATTATCCCCTAAGGTTAACACTGGCGATATTTCACTCTTTAGAGCTATTTGTCAAATTACTTTAATATTTGTTCTTGCAGCACTATCCTATCGCTATATCGAAGATCCAATTAGAAAAGGTAAACTAGGCATACTTTGGAAGAACTTCCTAGCAGGAAATATTAATTTAAAAGAATTCTTTTATAAACATATTGTTATCATAAGCACGTTTATTTTATTATCTGGTATCGCAAGCTTTGGACTATCTGTTCTTCCTGATGCCAATGATGTAAAAGCAAGCTCAGAAGTTGAATCAGTTCAATCCGTATCAAAGCAATCATCTGAAACTGTTAAAAACGATACTAAAAAACCTCCTTCAACAACTATAGTTGATCACGATAAAAAGGTAACTAAACCAATTCAGAAAAATGATGTCGAAAAAACAGTAAATAATGAAGTAAAAACAGAAAATAAAGATCAAAAGCCAGTTGCTGACAATTCAAGTAAGCAAAATAATAATGGTCAAACAAATGAAGATCCTAAGCCAGGTGTAAATAACAATCAAACTCCAAATAATAATAATAATAAACCTGTTGAAACAAATAAGCCGGTAGTTTCAAATAATAGTGTATTTATTATAGGAGATTCTATCGTTATTAATTCAATTCCTGAACTTAAAAAAACATATCCATCTCTTTCGGTAAATGCTAAAATTGGAAGACAATTTACTGAAGCATCTGCAATTATTCAACAAGCAAAAAGCACAAATTCGCTTGGGAATACTGTTGTCATAGAGCTAGGTACAAACGGTCCGTTTACCGTAAAACAAATGTCTTCTCTTATAGAGTTAATTGGAAAAGATCGAAAAATTTTATTTGTTAATACGCGAGTACCAAGACCTTGGGAATCGTTTGTTAATAAAACTTTAAGGGAAGGCTCAAGTAAATACCCAAATACTAGAGTTGTAGACTGGTATAGTGCTAGCGCCAATCATAATTCATATTTTTCTCCAGATGGTGTTCATTTAAAACCGAATGGTGCAAAAGTATTTGCGTCATTACTAATAAATGCAATTGAATCTTGGAAGTAACATCGATTGATCTAGATACATGATAAAAGACCACAAGATAAATTTGAAGTGCACCACAAATGTTAGACACAGTCTAACATTTGGAGGTGCATTTTTTTGACTAAATTTACAAGTGATGAGAAATTAATTGTTGTAAAACGTTATTTAGAAGGGAACGGTGAGTATGGCTTCATCATACTAAACTGTCAAATAAACTCTTTATTACAGAGAAAAGCCACAAGGATCATTCCTGGTGGCTTTTTATCGAAATATCACTTAATCTTGCACTTTAGTTAAATTTCTTTTTTAATTCTTCTAACGTTAATTTACCTGCTTTTTCAACTGGTTTAATAGATGTAGGGAAAAATGGATTTGTTGTCATAAAGTTCTTTTCAACATAATTGAAGTCCAGTATATCAACAACTCCATCCTTATTTAGATCTTCCTTCAACTGATCGCCAGTTTCCTTAGCTTTATTTGCAATAAGCTTAGCATCATAAATGTCGATCACATTATCTCCATTAATGTCTCCTGCCGCTGCAGTATCAGTATAAGCGATATAATCGATCCCTTGGACTTTACCATCTATTAATTTACCTAATTTAATTTTTCTACTATATTGATAGTGTCCTGGAATATTAACTACGAGTGTATAATCATCCTCTGTTGCCGGAATATCAAAGATTGTCATATAGCCATTTTCTGAAATATCCGCTTTATATCGTTTACCTTTTTTGTCCACAACATATGCTTTTACACCTAACTTAGAATAATCTAAATCGTAGTTATAAAAGTTAACTGCCTCACCGTGGAAATATCCTTCTAATACTGAATGTTGAGCTATGAATTTAAAGTGATTTGCATATGTGGGTAACGTAACTTTATTTCCTTCATTCGTCTGATAAGTTGATTCTTGATAATAAAATCCGCTCTCCCTCATATAGTTAAGGTCGCTCACAACTTTTAAATTAATATCTAATAAATCAATATTCCCATTAATTTTTACTGGTAAATTCGTCTTTTTATCCTTAATATCAATTGAAAATGTTGTAATATTTGACCATGTATCCTCTGTTACTTGTGGTTTTCCAATGCGAACACTCCAATTATTTTTCTTCATTAACTCATCTAATTGCTTCGATTGGTTTACACTCATAACTTTGTAATAATTTGGAATATTTATTGTCGCGTTAGCACTTGTTAAATCTTTTGCATTGTGGACCGTAAATGTACTTGTAAACTCCGAACCTAGAGTAACTTCTTTAGACTTTGTATTAATTGTTGAATATCGATCACCTTTATTAATAATCGTAAAATCTGGGAAAATCGGATTTCCTGCAGTTGCATAATCATAAGTATAAATTGCTATGTTCGTAGGGTAATTTGCATACTCTTCTGGTAATACACCAAATTTGAAGTCTCCATTTTTAGTTGGGAAAAATTGTGCTGTCGGCCATGAAGAGTCCTGATAAGCATAAACTGAATTTGCTTCCTGAGTTAGATCATGTCCTCTACTCTGTAGATAATCAATTGTATCGTCGTATACATTTCCATGAACCCAGTAAGCTTTGTAATCTTTACCATCCATTGGGTTTGTTTCGGTTGTTAAATCTGCATCGGAAATTTCATTAATGCCTGTCTTTTTATCAAATACTACTTTTGGCGGTGTATTATCAATTACCATATCATTGTCTACTTTATAGGTTTTTCCATCTGCATCTGTACCAATATAAGAAACAATATATTTGCCCTCATCTAATGTTTCATATTCTAGTGATAACGGCTTATTTGGGTCACCTGTAAATAATTTTACATCACCTGAAAAACCGTACATGATTAAGTAGTCTGTATCAACATTTGCGCCATCTAAATCGAAAGTACCATACAAGCCGATTGGTTTCCCAGATGTATCGCTAACAACAACATCGATTTTTTTCATTTCACTATTTAATCTTATTGTAACTGGTGTAAAAGGTAGTATATCAGGATGGAAGTTACTTAAGTCACTTGTAATTGCATTCTTAAAGAAATCAACTTTTGCAAAGCCACTTGTCGTATACCTCACGTGGAATGGTATTTGGTACTCCTGTGTTTTTGATTCATTTTCTACATAAATATATCCTTCGTATATGCCAAACTCAGCAGATTTTGGAATTGTTACTTTGGCGTCTATATTAACATTTTCATTTCCATTAACAGTTACATTAGAAGGCAATTCGAGTTTTACTCCATTTTTACTAGCATCCTTTGAAACATCATCGATTGTTAAAAATTCTACTTTGGTATGATATGTTTCACTATTTTTACTTAAATTTTTAATACTAATGGATGTTGTTCGATTTTGTTCCTCGCTTGTTTGTGTAATACTTCCGAAAGGTAATGAACCTGATACATCATCGATTTGCTTTTTAAATCCATTTTCATCTAATGTGTACGTTTTATTTTGAACTTCTACTAAAGTCATGTTATGAACTGCCTCATAAGCATCTACTCGTCCAGCTCCAACTTCGTTTACATGATATGTTCTTCCTTTTAATGGATCCGCTGTATTCATAAGTGCGGCTTTTACATCGGCAACAGAATATTCCGGATGAGATTGTAGTAATAATGCTGCGACACCCGCAACATGTGGTGTAGCCATCGAAGTTCCATCCATGCTCGCGTAACTAGTTGAGTAATCCGTTCCTTCCCCGGGATTATTAATATATTCTGGTACAGTTGAGAAAATAGAAACCCCCGGTGCCACAACATCTGGTTTAATATCAAAATTATTACTTGCAGGTCCTCTAGAACTAAAGCCTGCTAATACGTCACCAGATGTCATATTTGACTGTAAATCTGTCATTTTTAATTTAACATCCGGATTCTTATTAAGTTCATCAACAATACTTTTCCCTTCCTCTTGACTCATTTTAAAGGTTGGTACATAGCCAAAGTTTTCACCTAAGAAGAAAGGAATCTCTTCTTCTATATTGTTATAAATTAACACCGCTACTGCTCCTTTTTCATGAGCACGGCGAATTTTTTCATCAAAAGATAAAGTACCACGTGATATTAACGCCACCTTGCCACTTACGTCTTTATTTGCATAATCCTCTTCGGCACCAAATCCGACATCTACTACCTTCAATTCTTTATCAATAATACTTAAATAATCTTTACCTAATCCGTGTGCCATTAACTCATTTTTAACTGAAACATTCCCAATACTCGTCTGTACAGTTGGTATATCTGTAGGAACATCGCTTGCCCCAACAGTAATTGCTAAAGGAGATGAACCTGGAGATCCTAGTGACCCTGGCGTTGGGCCTGCGTTACCTCCAGCTACAACGGGAACTACTCCTTGCAAAGCTGCATTATTAATCGCTACTGCTGTAGCATCTAAAGAATAATTATTACTGTTTCCTAAAGAAAGATTAATCACATCCATGCCATCTTCTACAGCCTTTTCTATACCAGCAATAATCCAAGAATCATATCCTGAACCGTAATGACCTAAAACACGATATGCATATAAATCAACATTTGGTGCAACTCCGGTCATCGCATAATCAACGTTATTTCGTGGATTTGATGCAATCGTACCTGCAACATGCGTCCCATGCTCGGTAACAAATGAACGACCATTAATTTCTGCTGGTTCACCGGAAGCAGCAAGATCTGCAGGTGTAGACTCCATTGGGTCCGAGTCATTATCTACAAAATCATAACCACCTTTATAAGCATCCTTTAAATCTGGATGATTGTAATCAATACCCGTATCAAGAACTCCTACTTTAATCCCTTGTCCTTTTATATCCTCGTTATGTAAACGATCTACACCCAAAAGGGGTAAAGCTGGTGGAACACTTTTGTTTTTTGTAGATTCATTAACAGAAAGCTCATTGATTGGTACACTAACTTTGTTATCCTTCCATACTCGTTTCACAACACCGGTTTGAAGAAGCAAATTAATTTGATCTGTCGGAATAGTCATAGCCACTCCATTAAATACATTTTTAAATGATTGTTTGATATAAAATTGATTTGTTTTTTCCTTTGTTTGTTGATTTACTTCCACTTTTTCATTTTTCTTACTCCATAATTCCGTTAATCGTTTTTTAAAGAACTCTTGTTCACCTTTAATTTTTTCTTTCTTACCTTTAGAGATCTCTTTTAATGTTCCATTTTGATCATTTTCAATTGGCGAAGTTTTTAGCTCAACAACTATATTTGCAGTTTTATCTTTTAAAGATAATAAACTAGGGTCGATCACAAAGCCTTCTTGAGGAGTTAAACGCTTAATCGATTGTCTTTGCTCATCTGTCAGTCTCTTTAAGATTGATTCTACAGAGTTCGAAGTTGCATAAGATTTTTTTTGAGGCAATAAATAAGATGTAATAAAGCTTGTCGTTAATACACTTGTTACCATTACATTTAGCATTTTCTTATTTCTAATCTTCATTTCGATGCGCTCCTTCTACTAGGTTAAATTAAATTTAGTGAAAAATAGTTTACTGCATGAAAAAATGATTAAATTAAGTAACTCTATTTCATTCCTCCAATTAAAAAAATGATGTAAAATTAGAATTAGAATAGTTAGACAAATCTAATAATTTAATTGTAATTTAGCTATTTTTCTTGGTAAATGGGGGTTATTTCAGTCTGAACTTTCATTTGTAATCCTTTTTTCAACATTAATCGTCATAATCAATTTTTCTTTTCAGGATTAAAGTCTCATATTTTACTAAATTTATTGATGTATAGATTGTGTTTGGCAAGAAAGTCATTTAAATTCAATAGAAATTTTTATTTTTAACTTGGGGGAATTGATGGTTTTCAACTACTCAAACTATTAATAAAAAGGTTTACAAAAGGGAGAAATTCGTTATGTATGAGGGGAAAATCATAAAATATTATCGAGAAAAATCTCAGATGACACAAGAACAGCTAGGGAAAGGGATTTGTTCTAGTACGCATATTAGTAAAATAGAAAGATCTCAAACCGAATATGCACATGAAATTATAGCCCTACTATCAGAACGACTTGGAATAAAAATCGAGAATGAGATTTTAAAATTAAACAATATAAAAATGCGTATAAATAGTTGGCAGCAGTCTATTGCAATGCAGTTATTTGACGAAATAGAAGAAATCAACTTAGAACTTGAGCAAGAAGAGTTGATTCAAATTTCAAATTATATTAATCAATATAAATTACTTCGCATCAGATATTTATTAATGCGTAATTTAATGAATGAAGCAAAAGAGCTCATTGATGAAATAAAAAAAATAAAACACAAATTGTCACCTTATGAAATAAATCTTTTTAGCCATGTGCAAGGTATTTATCACTTAACGAACCATGAACCTTTACTTGCCATTCAAGTTTTAAAGAAAATTAATAATGAAGAATATGCAAATGAGGAATATTATTATCATTTAGCTTCTGCTTACCATTCGAACGATTTACCTGTTATGGCTTACTTTTATGCTGAAAAAGCCCGTCAGTATTTCAAAAGTATTAATTCCTATCTTCGAGTAATCGACTCCGAAATGCTTATGTTAATACAAGTTAAGGATAATGAAGAATTTTCTGAGACGATTAAAGGATTTGAAAACTTAATCCAAAGCTGTGAAATTTGTAGATCATCAGAACGAAAAGCAAGGGTATTTCATAACTTAGCCTTTGAATATTATCGAAGAAAAAATTATGAGTTAGCAAAAAAATACTATTTTGAGTCAATGAATTTGAAGGACTCTAATTCTATACCCTATTTACTTTCCCTAGAAGGATATATACGAAGTTCTTATTATGGAGAACTATTACCTAAAGGAGAATTATTACAGTGGGTAGGTAAAGGGTTTGATATTGCTTCCCAAAAAAATGACAAACTTTTTATCAATTTATTCATCTTATTAGACCTTTTAATCTTAGAAAAAGATCAAGAATATCACCAATATTTAGCGGAACATTCATTACCATTTTTTAAAAAACTAGGATTTGCTTATCTAATAAATCAATCGGAAAAAGAATTGTTTAACTATTATTTTAAACGCAAACAAACTCGTAAAGCACTAGGTATGGCGAATACACTAATAAATCAGTAGATATTAAAAGGCATGTCTCATTAGTTTGAGACATGCCTTTTTGTTATTATTATTTTTTAGCCGGCATCGCTTCTTCAAGTGCAAGATGATTCGTATATAAATAAGTAGCGTATTCTTTTCCAACGTATCGAATATGCCATGGTTCATAGTGATATTTAGTAATATCTACTTTATCTTCTGGGTAACGAATAATAAAGCCGTATTCATGAGCGTGCTTTGCTAACCAAGTCCCTTCAGGAGTTTTTGCAAAACCGACTTCTAAAGCATTACCAAATGCCGGTGATGAAACATCCATCGTTAGTCCAGTCTGATGCTCACTCGTTCCTGGATATGCACTGTATGCTTTAGTCCATGCCTCACCATGTACAGAAATATAATTATTGTATAAAGAAAGTTGTCGATCATAAGAACGGTATCCAGAAATTGCTGTTAATGTATAACCTTCCGCAGATGCACCAGCAAATAACTTCTCTAATGCATGTCCAGCTTCACTTCTCATTCTTGTTTTTTCTTTTACTGTCCCATTTAAAGGAATTGCTGGGTAGATCAGGTCATTTGGTTCATAACCATCTGGTAACTTTCGATCTTTATTAACTAAAACTAAATTTGAATCAGCGTTTAACACTTCTAATAATCCCGATTCATCTTCTTTTGTAGTTTTATAATAATCTGGAAAATTAAGTACAATGTCATTTTTAACTTTGTCATTCTTCTTAATAACTACCGTTTTAGGTTCTTTATGTTGTTCATAAAGAGTACCTGCAACACCCGCAACTAAAACTAAAGAAATAACAATCCCTATAATAGGTTTTTTTCTACGATTTTTCATACTTCTGGACAATGGTTTTCTCCTCCTATAATTTCTATACTTTTTTATCGTTTTTTAATTGGTTATTGTCGTAGAATTTGGTGGATGATTAATAAAGGTATTTTCACTCTAGTATCGTCACGAATTCTTTTAATCAAACTACTAATAATCAACGTTTAAAACTAACCATAAAAATATTTAAATTTGTTTTACTAAAATTAGACGATTTAATTATACAAAAAGTTTTATAATCTGACATTTTTTTTAATTATATGTTATTTTAATAGATAGTATTTATAACAACATTAAAATTTTGTTAATATAATTTAATCAATAGAAATAAAACACCTATTTTATAAAGAACTTTTAGGAATAATTTTGTCTAAACAGACTAATCCATCTTAGAATCTATCTACAGGAGAATAAAAATATTAATTTGTTTTGGCCCCATATTAGTTCTAGCTATAACTGCTGGTATTGCTAAATTTCGGGCTGAAGATTTTAAAGAAATTGCACCAATTATTATCCTTCAGTTTTTGCTATATACTTTCTTAATTACGCCAATTATTCTTTGGGGATATTTACGTTAAATATTTTCAAAAATAAAAAAACCTTCTTTTGGAAGGTTTTTTATTTTATATTTAAATAATTTCTAAAGTAATTATACTATAAAATTTTAATTCAAAAGAACTATTCGATGTAATTTTCGAGACTTTTGTATGTCGAATAAGTGTCGATTGAGCACTAACCTGCGCCATCATTGGGTTTTATTTGTTATAACTGGAACAAAAAAACAAGAATACCCAAAAGTATCCTTGTTTTTAGTTTTGAACTTTTTAAATTCTAAAAACGATAAATGACAATCTTGAACTACTCACCACTTAACGCCCTTACAGGTTGTTTGAAGTGGGAGATTCTTGGGAACAAAGCATACTTACTAGTGATTCTTTACCAGCAGAGGTTACTTTTATTTACCAAGCTAACCCCGTAGTTCCTACGGTTTGGTTTCACCTAACGCTAGGTGAAACGTACTCAGCCTGTTTTTTACTGAGGGGTATTACAGTTGTTCTATTTGCGACTCTTGAATGGTATAGGCGAATGACAACCACCAGACGAGTTCTATTTACGCAACAAGTACTACACTTGAATTCATTCTTTTTCTACAGTATTTACATTATCTATTGTACAGAATAGTAGCAAAAGAAGAAAGCATTTTGGCTAATGCCAACCGTCATTCATCTCCCACCTATTACTGGTGTTATCACACCTTCACGTAATTTTGGAAGGAGTCTTCTGTCGTATAATGATAAAAATTGTATTGATCAACTATGCAAATTTCCTTTTAGCCAAGGTCGATTCCGATAATGACCTATTGGAATTTGAATTAAACTTGTTTTTCCTATCTCTTCTAATTGGTATAACTCATCACATAATTTTACATTATATCCTAATAGTGGATGCCCACCCAATCCTAACGCTGATGCGGCTATTAGTAAACGCTGAACCATTATACCAGCTTCCATCTGTTGAATCCGGTAGCCTCTATAACTATGTGTCGATCTTATATGTTCCTTATTCCCCACTACATGTATACAAATAGGCACTTGGAATAAATTAACGGTAGGGGCATTCATTCCTAATTGAAGCTGCATTCGTTGATCGCCTAATTTAGTTTGTACTAGCGTATGGGTAAAATCATCATAATAATAAGCACCATTGTTAATCCCTTCGACATTATACAAACATAAATATAATTTAGGGCGGTTATTATTATTTTTAAGGGAACCATCTAAATCATTTACATATGAAAAGGATGCTGTCGCCTCTTTAAGTAGTGTTGCTAAGTTTTTTTGACTAATAGATCGTAATACAAAGTCTAGTTCAGGCGAAAACCTTTCTTTACATATTGTGGCCAAATCATAGGATAGACGTTCTACTTTAGGTAAAATTATTCGATGCCGTTCATCTAATGCAGCCACAGTTTCGTCAACTTTTCTAAATGTTTGAGTCGATTCGATCATCGATACTTTATTTACTTTAATTAGCATCGGGAACTCTCTAATCTTTTTCGATTTTACTAAATATTTATGTGTAACTGCTTGTAACTCTTTACTTAGATCAATTGAATTGTAATTTTCACTTTTTACATTATCATTTGAAATCAACGCAGATTCTTCAATAGAGAGTGGAATTACTCCGTATACACTTTCCTCACGTTCGTTTATACCGATTAAATGGTTAATCGCTTGATCTAGAAACTGGTAATATACTCCCGCTTTAAATCCAAAGCGTTTAGCCATCTCCAAAATCTGTCCAATTAACACACCGCAATCTAATCCTTGAAGCCGATAAGAAAAATTATTGTACTTAAAAAAATTTTTCCAAAACATTGTTGAAATAAAAATAGTACCAAAACACTTAGGAAGATCACATCTATTCCCTAAAGCCCTTGATACATAAGAATCAAAATTGCCTTCTCTTAATAAAACTAAGCAATGTCTAGCAACATCATAATGATAAATCCCCGAAGAGACTTGATCAGACTTAATATATAAATACAATTCATTCGGATATAATCCTCCACCAGAGGGAATGAATCTTCGGTTCGAAGACATCATATTAACCATTTCGTTGGAGCCGGAAGTAATTGCTGTTTGAGCAACTTGGGTTACTCCATATACATACCATAGAAAATAGCCTATTTCGTCTAAATTCGGCTCAATTGCATCCTTTTTTCCTTTTAAGGATAATGGAACGTTATGAGAAAGTGGAATAGTAGGTAAATCTTTATAAATCTTATAAGTTAGTGGCGCATCCTCCCAATCTACTTCCCAATCTGATTGATTTGCCTTTTCAATATCAAAATGAAGATTGTGTAGAAATGTTTGTAAACTCATCCAATCAACCTCCTAAAACACCACCTATGGGAACGGGTGCGGATATGGATTGAGCTGCTCCGGCTTTAGCGGTTTCTTCGTATAACCCATTTTAACAGGAACCTCTAACACTCGATCAAGTCCATTCAATCGTTTTAGATGATTGCCGAATGTCATTGGCAACATCCCTGGAATTAAGACTTTTACACAAGATAATCCATTTCTTTTGATTTCAGGTGTAGTTTGATCAACTACGATCACATCAAGATTTAATTTTTTAAATTCTTGTAGAATATCCTTTAAATCATTCGTCAAATCCAGATGGTTTGTATTCCATTTAAATTCTTCCTCAAAAGTCTTTAATGGACGGTTATCATCTAATAAAAATTTCAGACGCTCCTCTGCTTGACGTAAACCATATAACATTCCATGATCTTCCATTTGTTTAACGAGAGTGTTGTCTAAAAGCATTTTCATATTTTTAGCATAATTTTCTTCAAACTTTTTATCCAATGTTAACATCATCCCAGCTAATTCATGTACTGCGCTTTTAACCGCCCTAACCGGGTCAAGATGAGCGCCTGCTGCACAAATGAGATTTAAACCATGTTCTTTTCGATTTTTTGCAATGGCAACAATACTTGGAATTCCATTCTCCATCGTCGAATTAAATAGATGAAGATCATACCCTCCAACTAAGCGCATTCGCTCAATCATTAAATCGAGTTCTTGATCCTTAGCCGATTTTGGATCAAGTCGAGGAAGAGGCAACTGAGCATACCAAGTCATTAAAAATGAATCCCGTTCAACGATTTCCAAAATACCGTAGAATATAGCTTCTTCTAGGCTACCCCCTAATGCACATCCATTGGAAGTTTCATACACATAACCGTGTCCGCATCCTAGACTATAATATGAAAGCAACTCCGGTACAAGAATCGGCTCTTCCTTCAAAAATGAATAGCCCCATACCCAATCAATCTTCCGTTTAGGATTAAACACCTTAAATGGAAAACGCGGCAGAGCATATTGCTCTTTCGAATGAGTACCGACAATTTCAGGATTAATTGCATAATCTTTTACGTTGTTATAACTATCATGTACGACCGTTTTTTTTCCCCGTGGAGTGAGGCCACAATACCTTTCTAACCCTTCCAATATGGCAGTTAATTCACTAGATTCATATGAAAGTGTACGTCCTGCTGTTCCTTCATCCCCTTGTAGTAACGGTAGATTTACAACTACATCTGCAAATGGCGTAGATAGATCAAATGCCTTTCCATTTAAAAAACCTGTCTTTTGACCTAAATAATCATTAACTAACACTTTTTTTAATTCATCCATTGAGCGACTACGATAACTAGTTGGCGAAACTTTCATACTAGGCTCAAGTGAAATAATCGCTGAATCAGAAGTATCATCTTCTAATTCACCACAAATTGGACATAAAGGATTCGGTAAAAAAAAGTGATTTGAGCTCTTGAATGTTTTCATATTTAATAAAAAAATTCGTTCCTCTAGACGTGTTTCTTTACCGTTCATAAATTTATCTACTTCAGCTGCAATTAAGTAAGCCATTTGTAAAAGTCCCGTTCTTGTACCCCATACATCATCCGATACTCCATCGCCTTCTAATAACTGATCATCTATTTCTAGCATTTCTCTTCGCTCTCTACCAGCCATTAAACGTCTAAAATCGGCACACTTTATGCATCCTTTTTGCCCTGGATGTACTAAAGGTCCGATTACACCTTCCCCAAACGAAACACAAGCACGTAGCCATGGAACAGTTCCTATTCTAAAGATTTCATCTGCTTTTTCATAAATCTTAGGGTTCCATGCGTCATCCAAAATAAGTATTAAACTAGTATCCTCAGAAACCTTCGACTCTAAATCTTTCTGTTGAACGATCTTATACTTATTTAAAAGGATTTCAGATGTGTACTTACTTAATAATCCCTCTCCAAAAATGGTAACCGTTGAATTCAAATTGAGTTCACCTCTCTTAACAAGACACCATAAACTCCCGCTAGTTCATCTACATTAATCGCTTCAAGCATAAACTCCAATGTTAGTAATTCAATATTTTTCTGTTTTAAAGTATCAATAGCCGAGACTAATAAATCAGTATGTTGAGCGCGATTAGATTGAGGAATGATTATTTCAGGTATTAGCTTTTCTTCCACTAAAACTAACGAACTTTGAATAGCTGTTGATGCAGGTAATGGAGTCTTATTTTGCAACTCCTTAAGTACTTGTTTTAGTGCATCTTGTATGGCCATAGTTAAATTTAAACCAACACTTCTATACCAACCTTTTTGTGTACCAATCCAAACTACTGGAAATCCACAAATCTCTTTCCCTAATGCTATTTTTGGAGATTCATGTATTGTATTTAATGTTTGTAAATAAAATTGCGCACAATCATCTTCAATTTTTATCGCTTTTATTTCCTGAATTTTACTTTTATGATCACTCGCTTGTTTATTAAGCTCTTCAGATAAATATTTTTGTAGAGCTCTGCAAATACTTTCTGAAAAAGTTTGACCAGTCGCTATTGCGATGTATTCACCAGGTTCCATACTCTCTACAACATCGGACTCTGAATTCATAATGAGTTGATTGGCGATTTGAGATACATACATTTCAACTCCTGTAAGTCCCGCCTCTCTTCTTGCTTCTTCATGAGTTAATTCAGTACAAATCGTACTCGTTAGTAATTTTACTGGGCCTTCTGTTAGAGGATCTACTACTTGTATCCGACACTGAGCTAATGGAAGTTGATTTAGTTCGCCCTCATCCCAAACGTGAAATAATCCAGTTTCTTGTGAATTGAACTGACCTAAGTAAGTTAATAACTTACTTTGATCTCCTTTCGATTTGTTTTGCTCTAGCTTTTCCTCAAAATTATGGACTATTTTAGCTTTTGCTTTCCCAGTCACTAATGGATGAGGAGAGAATGTGTGCCAACTGCCCTCTAGCGTCTCTTGATTAATAATATAAACTTGATTATTCTTTTCTGTTTCGCGTGATTTTGTAATATCTTTAAATAACTCGAACACCATTATATTTGCCAACATTGCCGATGAAATTGAAGACAATGGATGGTTGACTCCTTCTTCACAGAGTATGTTTTGATGAACGCTTCTCCATGCTGACTCGAAGCAAGCTTCCGAATTTGAAGTTACTAGTGGTCCTGTCATGCAGATCCTTTGGGAAGAAATCGCTGGAATAAATCTCTTTTTCTCCCTTTTACAAATCTCATTAAGCATTTTAAGCTCATAAACACGATCATCTTCTGATACATATAAAATCGAATCAAAAGTCGATACAACCTCTTGTAACGAAAGCTTCTCTCTCTTCATTAATTCAACTTCGACTTCACGATCCGTCTTCTGTGCGTTGTCTACAATTTCTTTTATTCGTTTTTTATCAGTATTTTCCGTGTTCGTTATTAAAAGATGGAATTTCGCTAATCCCGACTCTAATAATGCTGAAACTAGCGAAGTGACAATTGTTCCAGAACCAATTGCCAATATTTTGGATTGGCGATAGGTTTGAAAGCGATATGAACCAGAATCTCCGAAGCAATTTAAAAACTCAATTTGACTTGCATACTTATTTAAAATCTCTTTAGATAATTGATGTGGCTGATCCTTACTTACATCCCGTGCAAAGCCATTGTTATATAAAGTCTCACCAATTTCAATTACTCTATCTCGGTATTGGTCAGGCAAACCATTTGTTAAGCTATCTAGTGAGTGTTCGCCGTTAAACATAGGCACTAACTTTTCAATCCACTGGTAAACAGAAGCACCTTCCATGCGAAATGAACTTAAGTTATTCCTAAAATAGACCCCTCCATTCGAATCAGGTACAAAAAAAGTATCTCGGTTAACCTTTAGACGTGCAGATGGATTCAATTTTGACATCCTTTTCAACCCCTTCGATACAGTGAGTTGTTCATTAAATAGCATAAATACTTTCTTCATAATCCTATGTATATTATTTATTCCTTATGTCATAACATAACTCTATAGCCCCTACAAAGATTAGTAGGGGCTGTTTGTCTAAATGGACAAATAGTTTTTATGAAACATTACATTTAACGGTGACAGCGACCGCATCCTCCACAACGGAAACAGCCTCCACAACCGCCGCATCCTCCACAACCGCCGCAACCAAAACAACTAAAGAAAGGAAAGAAACATGCACACATTCTAGCTTCGAAATTTTGATACTGATTATAGTCCCATGGAACTAATTGACTTGATTGAAACTGACCAACGTTTAATTGTTGAAGCTCTCTTTGAAAATCATACATTTTTATAACCTCCGACATAAAATTTGAAAGCGAATAAAACATACCGCACTTAAATAAAATAAATACGATTCCCTAATTTGAATCTACTAAAATGCAGACTCTCAACAACAAAATATGTTGAGGACTTGGGCAATGTTACCGTTTCAATTGCCCAATTTATTGCTCCTCAGTAAAAGAATTCACCGGTTGAATGTGCAAAAAAAAACCTCACTTCAAAAGTGAGGTTTTTCGTACGCCATTTATTTAGTCTCTAAACTCTATCCATTAATATCGGTTATTCCTTAATCTTCATTAAGCGTAATGTTTTTAAGAGGTGAATATGAATATACATTCCTTTTTAATACTATCTTATTTGTCCTGATTTTTTTTCCGAAAATTAATTGTGTTGTCTTTATTTTAAGTACTTTGAATAGTAAGAGGTACAGTAATAATACAAAGTCAAAAATGAAAAGTAAGTCCCCTATCATAAAAAAAGAGAATATAGTATTGGAGATTTCTTCTGTTTGATTAAGCGTAGAAAATACAAAAACAGCATATCTTTCATAAATAGTACAGATTAAAAATATAGTTCCTACCACTATTGAAGTAAAACTATAACCAATAGTTCGTTCTCTTTTATTGAATTCTAAAAAGATTGGAAGTAAATATAGCAAAACAACAATAAAAATACTAAATAATAATCCTAACAAAGTAATTCGACTATGTAACATAGACTGAACTAGCAAAAGTTTTCCTAGTATAAAAAACAGTAACACTGTACCCATCATTCCCCTCCTCATTTCTCAATTTAGAGCACCAATCATGATCACATCCGAATACAATCCCAAATTAACTCGAGTTCCTTTTCAAATTAAATTATAGTCTTGCTAATTAAAGTTTCAAATGCTATTTTTTACCGTTTTGATAGGTAAAAACAAGTAATATATAAAGTTTCCCTAAACGATGTATGCCTTTCGTTATATAAAAAGGAGATTGTCGATTAGTGTTTATTTTTACCGTTTTTAACGGTAAAAATAGTCATATCCTAATCCATCATCTAAGTTTACAATAATTTTGAAAACATTATCTCAACAACATTTTATGTGAGTGTTATCACAAAAAATGTTAGTTTATTTTAAATAAAATTATTTTAGATCAAAGTAGGAGATGAGATGGATAAGGCGAGTTTACGAAGATTACACTTAATCGATCTTTTAAGTAGTCAAGAAAAATGGTTCAAAACAGAGGAGCTTGCTAAAAATTTAAATTGCACCGAGAAAACAATAAGAACTGATATACAAATTATCAATGCAACATTCCCAGAAGGATGGCATATTGAAACGATAAAAGGAAAAGGTATTTATATAAATAATCCAATTAATTCCTCGCTTGATCAAGTTCGTTCTCTTTTTGTTAAGAATTCTCTATCGCTTCAAGTAATCATGTTTATTCTAATTAAAGAGATTGAATACATTAGTGATTTAGGAAAAGTTTTATACACACATCATAATACTGTTTATAAAATTCTCGAACGAGTAGACACTTTATTGAAATCATATAATTTAAGTTTAAAGCGTGCACCTCTTGAAATTGTAGGTAATGAGTTTCAAAAAAGAATCTTATGCTGTGACGTATTATATGGTCTATATTCCTATACTAATAAGTGGCCTTATGATTCACTATCGTTTTCTATAATTAAAGAAGTAGTGACAAAGTCTGCTGAAAATAATAATTTATTTTTATTTCCACCTACAATGTATAAATATATTTATTATGTTGGTACGATGCTTCAAAGAATTGATCGAGATGTACAATTGGACTTAAATCCTTCTAACAATATTAAGGATACGAAGTTTTTTTCAGTTGCAACTGATATAGGCGTACAACTAGAAAAAATTTATAAAGTATCTATTCCATTAGATGAGATTAACGCTCTTTCTCTAATGATATCTGCATTCCCTTATTTTTCTAGCGATAATGAACCTCAAGATGAAATAATAAATAGCTACCATAATAAATCCGAAAAACAATATTTAGAATTACAAGAGCTTGTTACGATGCTCGAAAAAAAGCTTAGTATAAAATTACATGATCATAATGACTTTATTCTCACTCTTCAAAAACAATTTAAAGTCCTTTCCCTATTTCTTTTTATAAACGGTAGAATTGATCGATCTTCTCTCATATCTGATTACGCTAAAAAGCGTTATCCAGAGTTATTTAATAAAGTAAAAGCCGTATTTCGTAAATGGTGCAAAAACCTTTCATACCCAGAAGTAAATAATGAAGTAATTGCTAAAATCACTTTAAATATTCAAGCAATAATCACTAAATTATCATTAGTAAAAAAAAGGGTCCTACTGTTAAGTAGTGAAGGTTATGGTGTACGGCAGTATTTAACAGCTAAACTAATAAAGGAATTTGGAGATAAAATCCAGTTTGTTGAACTCCAAAATGGCGATCTGAGTCCGGAAACGATCAGTGAATTACGTTTAGACTTTATCATTGCTGATTTTCAAATTGATCTAGAAACTGTTCCAATTGCGGTAATTAGTTCTACACTTTCACAGCGCGATATTAATCATATCGCCCATTTATTAAAATAAATTTTATTTTGAATAAGCATTCAAAGGTGATTTTATGATAAAAGAAAGGCAAACATTCGTCACAAATGAGGTAGTTGATCTATTAAGGCAACTTGATCATGATACTTTTTTACACGGGATGCGTGTAGGAGAAATGTCGTATAAATTCAGTAGATATTTAGATCTCTCATTACATCAATCCAATCAGTTACATTTTATTGGTTATGTACATGATATTGGTAAACTAAAAATACCAATTTCAATCGTTGCAAAAAGAGGTCCTCTTACTGATTCCGAGTGGAATCTAATGAAGAATCACACAATTTATGGATATGATTTATTAAAAGATTTTTCATATCATAAAGATATCTTAAAAGCTGTACGTTATCATCATGAAAATATTGATGGGACTGGCTATGAAGGTTTATGTAGTAACGAAATTGATTTTAATTCGAAAGTAGTTAGAATAATTGATAGTTTTGATGCTCTAACCTATGACCGTTGTTATCGAAAGAAATGTTCAATTGAATTATCGTTAAAAAAAATTCAAAAACAAAGTGGTACTGTTTATGACCAGGATTTAGTAAAGGAGTTCACTAAGTTTATTTGTAAACTGTATTAGGTATATTCAATAATGCTAATAATTTACACCTATTAATTGCTAGACCAGATTCTATTAACATGTTATAGTTTCATTAAAATTATAAATTTCACTCGTATAATAGTGAGGATATGGCTCACGAGTTTCTACCGGTTAACCTTAAATTTACCGACTATGAGTGGTAACACATCTGTCTATAGCTCTTGCTAATCAAAGACTCAAAATGTGTTACTTCACTCATTTTATACAGTGAAGTACATGTTTTGAGTTTTTTGTTTACATTAAGGGGGATCATTATGGAATTATTACTTAAGAAAATTGAACAAGAAGGAATCGTTTTGGCAAATGATGTATTAAAGGTGGATGCTTTCTTAAATCATCAAATGGATCCTGTTTTAATGAAAGAAATTGGGGAAGAATTTGCGCGTTTATTCTCTGAAGAAAAAATAACAAAGGTAGTTACGATAGAATCTTCTGGTATCGGACCTGGGCTAATGACAGCACTTGCTTTAAATGTTCCCCTAGTTTTTGCTCGCAAGAAAAAATCAATCACAATGCAGCAAGATGTTTATACTGCTAAAGTATATTCATTTACAAAAAAAGAAGAAAATGAAATTTCAATTTCTCATAAATGGTTAGACGAAGGCGATAAAGTATTAATAATAGATGATTTCTTAGCAAACGGACAGGCAGCTCTTGGATTACTTTCAATCATCGAACAAGCGAAGGCAGAGACAGTTGGCTTTGGGATCGTAATTGAAAAATCATTCCAAAATGGTGGAAAGCTTCTGCGTGATCGTGGTTATCGAGTAGAATCTCTTGCTCGTATTCAATCTTTAAAAGACGGCCAAATTAAATACTTAAATGAAGAATTAACTGTTTAAGAATAAAGAAAAGACATTGTTTGAACACTTTGTGTAGTTCACAATGTCTTTTTTCTATTGATTAAGCCTTTTTTAGAATTAAATATACAAAGTAAGGTCCACCGATTAGGGCTACTATAATCCCTGCTGGTATTCCTTCCGGATCGACTAAGTTTCTTCCGATTGTGTCGGCAACTAATAGTAATAATCCACCAATTAAAATTGCGATAGGTATAAATAATTGATTTCTTGGGCCAACTAAACTTTTAGCTATATGTGGTGCCATTAATCCGATAAACGCAATTCCTCCTGTTACTGAAACGGCAGATGCTGCTAATGCAACTGCTGCTAACATTAAAACAATTCTTTCCTTTTCTAAGGAGACCCCTACCCCTATTGCAACAGGCTCATTTAAATTAAGAAGGTTTAATGTGTTTGCTTTATATAAAGTAAACGGAATTAATACAATTAGCCATGGTAAGAATGCCCAAATAAACGGCCAATCTGTTCCCCATATATTACCTGCTAACCATTTTGCAATAAAATCTACTTTAGCACGTTCCGCAGATGAAATTAATACAATCATTATTCCTGAAAGAGCCATCGAGAAACCAATACCGACTAAAACTAGTCTTATAGGTTGTAAACCCGAATTTTTCTTATAAGAAAATAAGTAAATAATAATTGCTGTAATAACAGCACCAAAAAATCCAACGATTGGGATTAAATAAACAAACGATCCTGCTTCAATTGGAAAGTATAGAAAGAATACTGTAATAGCTACACCTGCACCAGCATTAAAACCTAATATTCCAGGCTCAGCCATATCATTTCGTGTTACCCCTTGCAAAATGGCACCAGATAGTGCAAGGGCCATTCCTGCCATTAAAGTGATAATCATTCTAGGTAATCGAATTGAAAAGATTACAAACTCTTCTTTAAATGTACCATCACCTAAAAATGTTGGAAGTAATCTACTATATGGTATTGCTGAATATCCCAAACTCATTCCAATAAACATTGTTAATAGAATAAGTATAAAGAGTATCAATAGAATTAACCTTTGTTTTCTAATAATAGCAGGCTGGATCATGAGAATTCTTTGCCTCCTTTATGTACGATAAACAGAAAGAAAGGAAGACCAATCATTGCAACAATCGCTGCAACTGGTGTTTCATAAGGTATATTAATTGTTCGCCCAAGTGTATCTGCCAAAAGTAAGAATGTAGCACCAAAAATAGCAGACATCGGTATAATAAATCGGTAATCAGTTCCGACGAATCCACGCACCATATGAGGTACCATTAAACCTAAAAATGCCATATTTCCTACTAGAGCAACTGCCGCTCCAGCTAGTAAAACGATTACTACAAATAAAATTGCTTTGATCCTTGGGATATTTTGACCTAAACCTACTGCAACCTCTTCATTTAAACTAAGTATTGTTAATTGACGTGACAAGAAAATTGCTAATAGAACACCTACTATAATAAAAGGCGTAATCGTTTTTACTTGCCCCCATGAAGTACCGACTAATCCACCTGAAGTCCACATTGAAATATTTTGAGATATTTTAAAGTAAATCCCTACACCTTCAGAAATAGCAGTTAAAAAGCCTGTAACAGCAGCCCCTGCTAAAACAATACGAAATGGAGAAAAGCCGCCTTTTTTCACGGTAGCAATACCAAAAACGATTAGTGAACCAACCGCTGCACCAATAAAACAAGCGATCATAATCCCAAAATAATTTACTTTTGGTAGGAAAGCCATTGTTATTGCTAAAGCTGCATTTGCTCCTGCCGTTAAACCGAGCAAACCCGGATCTGCAAGCGGATTTCTTGTCATCCCTTGCATAATAGCGCCTGCCACCGCAAGTGCTGCCCCTACAAATATTGCCGCCACTTCTCGAGGTAACCGCAACTCCCTAATAATAGAAATCTGTTGACTATTCATGTTTGTAAAAATCGCATTCCATACATCACCAACAGTTGTATCCGCTGCGCCGAAAACAATCGCAATTACAAACATAATAATAAAAATGATCATCCCCAATATAAATTTAAAAAAGAATGGAACAGAACCTTTGTTTTTTTGTCTCATTAGCCTCTCATCTTCTCTATATAGAATGTCTTTCAGGCTGTCCTCCAAACGCTCGCTTTCTGCAGTGCTTATTACCGACTAGGATAAGTTCGGGCCTCGAAAGACAAATGTTTTCAAACAGTCTACAATAAAATCTTTGGACAATGTCTAAATAATAAGAGTAGGAATAATAAAATTCCTACTCTTATTTTTGTTAGTTACCTAGAAATTGCTTTTTAAAGAATTCTAATTGCATGTCTAAAGTATCTGGATCATTGAAATAGAATTCACTTCCATTTACTTCGAAAACGTGCTTATTCTTTACTGCTGGTATATTTTTATAAGTATCTGTTTTTTCGACTGAAGTATCAGTTTGATCAAATTTACTGAAGATCACATAGTCACCCATAAACTCTGGAAGTACTTCTAATGAAATTGCAAAATATCCTGGTTTTAATGCGTTTTCTTCAACTTTTTTAGGCATTTTCAAATTCATTTCTTGGTAAAGAATTTCTGTTCCACGACCCCAGTTGTTACCATATACATAAAGCTGCTTGTCGAATTTCTCAATAACAGAAACAGTTGCATTTGGACCAATTTTAGCTTTAATTTCTTCGCCAGCCTTTTGTGCACGAGCTTTAAAATCTTCTACCCATGCTTGAGCTTCTTTTTCTTTGTTTAATAATTTACCAATTTCAATATGTTGAGTTAAGTAATCTACTTTGCCGTATGTATAAACTACAGTAGGTGCAATTTTCTTTAATTTATCAAGGTTTTTAACATTATCTAAACCAATAATTAAATCTGGGTTTAGCTCAATAATTTTTTCGATATTATCATCTGAAACAACTTCAGCATTTTTTAATTTTTCAGCCCAGCGAGGATTCGACTTAGACCAAGAATCAACACCGACAATGTTAACTCCTAAAGACATTACATTTCCTGCAAACGAAGATAACACTACTACACGTTTAGGGTTAGCTGGGACTTTAACTGGACCATTTTGCGATTGATATGTAATAGTTCCAGACTTTTTTGGTTCATTCTTTGAGCCTTCTGTACTTGATGCGCCTTTACTACATGCACTAATAATTAGCACGAATATTAAAAGAAATGGTATTAAGATTTTCTTCATTTTTCTCTTCTCCCTTAAGTAAATTGTATGTTATGCACATTGGCTTATCTGTTCTTGGATCTCTTCCAATTACTGTATCAATTGAAAAAACTTTTTTTAGAACTTCATGTGTAATGACTTCTTCGCAAGAGCCTGCTTTTACGATTTCCCCATCTTTAAGTGCGATGATAAAATCTGCAAATCGAGCAGCTTGATTTAGATCATGTAAAACCATAACAATTGTACGTTCTTGTTCCTGATTTAGCTTTTGTAACAACTCCAAAATTTCGAGTTGATGAGCTAAATCTAAATATGTAGTTGGCTCATCAAGGAAAATGATTTCAGTTTCTTGTGCTAACGCCATTGCGATCCAAACTCGTTGACGTTGACCTCCTGAAAGCGAATCAACTGACTTGTACTTATATTCCTTTGTACCTGTAACCTCAAGTGCCCAGTCAATTACTTCAATATCTTTTTGAGTTAATCTGCCAAAACCACTTTGATATGGGAATCGACCATAAGACACTAGTTCACCTACTGTTAAACCACTTGCACTCTCTGGTGTTTGAGGTAGAATCGCCATTTTTTTAGCTAGTAATTTAGTATTCTCTGAAGCAATGTTTTCCCCGTCTAAGATAATCGTTCCGGATTGATGAGAGATTATTCTTGTAATCGCCTTCAAAAGAGTCGACTTCCCGCATCCATTTGAACCGATGATTGTTGTAATTTGTTTATCCGGAATTTTTATATTAAGGTCTTTTACTATCAAACGATCACCATAACCAATGGTCAATTCATTAGTGTATAACCGTACCATAAACGGACCTCCATTCATTTAATATTTCAACCGTTAGTGATAATGATAATTATTATCAATCGTTATTACTACGTAAATATAAGTCTATTTACTAATATTGTCAACATTATTTTTTAGTGAAATCATTGAAAAATTCTCAAAAATGGTTTATATTTTATTGAGAATGATAATCAATGACAGAATATTCTGGAGTGAGAACATAATGAACATGAACGATCTTTATGATGTAACAGTAATCGGAGGAGGCCCTGCTGGACTTTACTCTGCCTTTTATAGTGGTTTACGAGAAATGAAAACAAAAATTATTGAATTTCAATCTGAATTAGGCGGCAAAGTTCATTGTTATCCTGAAAAAGTGATTTGGGATGTTGGAGGACAACCACCAATTCCTGGCGAGAGATTTATCGGACAAATTGTTCAGCAAGGATTAACGTTTGATCCGACTGTTGTGTTAAATGAAAAAGTTGACACAATCACTCGTGACAATAATGGTATTTTTGTTTTACATACAGCTTCAGGTCAAATACATTATTCTAAAACAGTTATTGTTGCAGTTGGAAGTGGTATTTTAAATCCAACAAAGCTTCAAATAGATGGTGCAGAAAGATTCGAAGTTTCAAATTTAAACTATACAGTAAAATCACTTAAGCATTTCAAAGATAAAACTGTAATCGTTTCCGGTGGTGGTAACTCTGCAATTGATTGGGCCAATGAGTTAGAGCCAATTGCTAAGAAAGTTTTTTTAACTTACCGAAAAGATGCTCTTAAGGGTCATGAAGCACAGGTTTCTCAATTAATGAATAGTTCAGTTGAATGTCTTTTCAATACATCTATTACGAAACTAATTGCTGGTGAAAACCATGAAGAAATAGAAAAGGTTGAACTGACAAATAATGAAACTGGTGAAGTATCTCATCTAGCAATTGATGAAGTAATCATAAACCACGGATATGAACAAGATACTTCTTTGTTAAATAACAGTGAAATAAAGGTAGAAATGATTCAAGATTTCTATATTAAAGGGAATACAACGAGTGAAACTTCGATTGAAGGGATTTACGCAGCTGGAGATATTTTAATGCATGAAGGAAAGTTACAATTAATTGCTGGCGCATTTCAAGATGCTGCTAATGCCGTTAATAAAGCGAAGCAATATATCCAACCAGATGCCAGTGGATCAGCAATGGTTTCATCACATAATGAGGTATTTAAACAACGAAATCGTGATTTAATTAAACAAATGATGAGTTAATCTTGAAAAAATGATGTCTTTTTTTTCAAGATTACTTACAACATTGCGGATTTATCTGGAAGCGTAATGTTATCGAATTTTTGCTAGGCTAAATACTCAAAAAACGAATTCCAACCGAATTCGTTTTTTTATTAGTTAAGTGATAATGAATTTAACACATACTGATAATAAAATAACGTTGGAATAAATAAGACTGCATTTCAAGAGATGTCCTAGTTGAATCATCTTCTGAAAATGCAGTCTTCATTCGTTATCTCTTATATCACAATGCACGTTCTATCAATCTATTTACGAGATAGTATTATTCCTCAACCTTTAAGGCAAAGGTACCCCAAGGCTGAATGTAATCAATAAGGAAATGCTCTTCCTCTACAACATCCCCAATATAGTTTTTCCGACTATCTAGCGGCATGTCTTGCAACACAACTTGGAGCTCCCCCTTATACTTACCAAAGCTATTGTTTCCGATGAAGATTCTCCCTTTTTGTTGCTTAATGCTCTTGCGAATTGGGAAATCTTCTGCAGCATATTTTTTCCTAACCTCTACCGAACGAATCATATATTCACTAATGTCCCCACGTCTTATGTGAAGCTCTTCCAGTGAGATGTTCTTTTCTGTATCAGATATTTCCGGCTGAAGCTTTACTTTTAGTTCCACAAAATCGCGATTTAAGGATCCAAGTAGCTGTAGTTCATCTTGGCTTGCATATGCGTTTCCGATTATGACATCGTCAATTAACTTTGTAGCCCATAAATGCTTTGCTTGTACATCAATTGGCAAGGAACGATGTTGTTCTAATGTACATAAGCCATCATTAATGTCCCAAGGGCCGATATTTCCGTGATGAGAAGTGACAAATGCTGCTGTACGGATTCCATGCTTTTTAAATCGTTCACTGCATTTTATAAAGAAATCATATGGCAAACCTGTATACTTTTGCGGATAAAAATTATGACAACCGAGCAGTAGAGACTTATTACCTTGGTGCGTTAATATGTTCTCTAGATAGTCAACATCATTACTCATGTTCAGTTCAATCTTGAGCCCATATGAGTTATATGTCATCTTTGATTCCTTTAATCCGTCAAAACCAAGATCCAGTCGGATTCCATCCGCACCTAGTTGAGCAAAGAAGCTTAAGTCATCATAGCTGATATCCAGCTTATCGAATACAGCTGGCGCTACATCCAAAATAACTTCCATCCCTAGGGATTTTGCATACGCGATTATATTTATAAAATCTTCCATAATCATTTCTTTTGGTTTATTCACAGAAAGAAGACAGGTAAAAACTCGTTCGAATCCGTACTGAGAAGCTAGTGCTAAATATTCCTTGTCTTTTTCAGGTTTTGAATGCTCCGGGTATATGGAAACACCTAGTTTTCTTGTCATTACCTTTTCTTCCTCCTAATTGACTATAATTTTCTGGCAGCAGTCAACCTTGTAACATAGTCTCTATATCTTGTTGAAACGAACACACTGCAAAATACAGTTGTGACAATTATGATAGAAACAAACTTGCTGCCCATGAGTACAAATACTAATATGGATAAACCGATAGCTAAAATTGAAATGCCAATTGATCCCCAAGGAGTAACCTTCCTCCCTAAGTTAGAACGGTCGAATAAAATATGAGCTATTATTAAGGTGAAAACGGCACTTATCATTTGAATCATCTTAGGCTGCTTGTCTCCCTTCTTCTTCCAATTTCAGTTGTTTTTTTTCAAACACTTTAAAGAAAGGATAGTATATGACTAATGCGACACAGAAGTTTAGGATAGAAAGGGCACCTGCCGAAAAAGTCCAGTTTGTACTAATAACAGCCCCAATTGGCGCTAGCATGGTGAATGGCAATTTTGCCATCATCATTGGAATGAAACCAGAAACTACTGCAAAGTAAGAAATCGTCGTTGTCACTAATGGCGCAACAATAAATGGAATGCAAAGTATAGGGTTCATCACAATAGGAGCACCAAAGATAATAGGCTCATTAATATTGAATAATCCTGGAACAAAAGCCAATCTTCCTAAATCCTTTAAATATTTTACTTTCGAGAACATAAACAGAACAACAAGAGCCAAGGTTGATCCCGCACCGCCAATCCATACGAACCATTGAAGAAATTGTTCTGTGAATAAATATGGTAGGTGGTGGGCATTTCCAGTCTGTGCAAATTTATCTGCATTTTCAAGGATTGCTGTATCCCACATCGGACGAATGAGCGGATCCAAAATTGCTGGACCGTGAATGCCAAGTGACCAGAAAAATACGATTAAGAAAACTGTTAGTAATCCGCCAAGTAAACTATTGCCTACTAAAATATTTTTAAGCGGAGAAATCAAAGTTGTAATGAATGAGTTAATATTGAAATTTAATCCGTAACGAATAGTCCAGAAAACAAACACAACTGCAAAAGTAGGAATAAGGGCAGAAAACGATTTTGCGACTGCTGGTGGAACACTGTCCGGCATCTTTACAGTAATATTGTGTTTTATTAAAAACCGATAAATTTCAACAGTAATTAAAGATGTAACAATTGCTCCGAATAATGATCCGGCACTTAAACTGCTGATAGGCAGCCAACGTCCAGCATCGATCACCCCTTCTACCGGCTGTGTGACCTGTACAGGTACGACACAGGAAATTAGGAATGCAAGCATTGATAAAAAGCCAGCATTCAATTGATCCAATTTATATGACTCCGCCAATGCTGATCCTACCCCAAATGCCGCATATAATGACATGGCGCCAACCGTAAAACGAAATGGAATATCGAGAGCAGCTTTATGTGGTGCGATCCATTGACTGAACGCATCGACTGGGAAGTTTAGAAATAGCACAAAAAACGATCCAACAATTGTCAGTGGGAGCGTAGACATCACGCCATTCCGTACTGCTAATAAATGCCTTTGTGATCCAATCTTATAAGTGAATGGAGCTATCTTATTCTCCAAAAAGCCGAATAGTTTATTCATCTCCTTGTAATCTCCTTTTAATTATTTGAATGATTCATCAAAACGATCTAACTTCATTAGTGTGTTTTTCGATGATGATTATCTTGAAATTCCAATAAACCGTAGGCTTAGGATATCAAGCGCTGTCCAAATTGCTGTGTTATATCAAGGCATCTACAAAAAGTTACCAACTTCTTATGCTTTGGAAGTCATAGACTCAGCATGCTTCAGAATGGCTTCACCGTTACACATTCCGTAGTGCATTTGATTGATGACTTCGACCGGTACATTATATTGCTTGCCCAGTTCTTGAAATCTTGGCAATGAAAAGCGGATTTGTGGCCCTAAAAGTACGACATCACTGTCCTTTATTTCTTCTTCTGCTTTGCCTTGGTCAACTGCTTTGATCATATATTGTTTTCCTTGGTTCTCGGCTGAAGCCTGCATTTTTTTAACAATGATGCTAGTGGACATTCCTGCTGCACAACATAATAAAATTTTCATAGTAAATCTCTCCTTTTAAAAATTACTTATAATTAGTCTATAATTTCTTCTTTACGTAACAAAACTGTAGTTTTAAAAAGACTTTATAAAGGCATTTGCATTGTATCTATTTTTTTGTATAACGAAATGAATTCCTCTGCAAGTTCCCTTACTGTGATTGCATTCATCAGATGATCTTGCGCATGGATTAGGAGTAAGTTGATTTCAGTTTTATTATCGGCGGCTTCATCTTGAATAAGAGTAGTTTGTATTTGATGTGCAAGGCCTAATTCCTCTTTCGCCTGTTTCAAACTTTCCAGTGCTTCTTCCATCTTTCCGTTCTTGGCGAATCTGATTGCTTCTAATGATAAACTGCGTGCATTCCCTCCATGTAAAATAATTTGAAAACTGATTGGTAAGCTAGTTTCCATATTTACCTCCTGATATTTATAAAAGCGTTTTCTTTGATATTTGTATTTTAATTCGAAATCCAGTTCCGCTAAATATAAAAAACTTCCGTTAGTAACGGAAGTTTTGAAATAGGATGCCAAAAATTTTTCTATATATAAACTAGCCTATTTAGCATCTATCAATTTATTAAACTCTTTTTGACTAGTGCAGCCTATTATTTTATCTACCGTACTTTTATTATCGAGAATGTTGTATAGGAAATCATATAAATATTGCAGATCACTCTTATTGTTTTGCTTTACGCTAAATAAGCAAACCAATTGTACAGGTGTTCCTCCCCAATCAATCGGCTTAGCTAAGGTACAAAACGCGATAAACGTCTCTTGACTCATATTTTTGATAGGGTGAGGAATTGCTACAAGGTTGCCAAAGGCAGTAGAAGAGCATACTTCACGCTCCAACACGGAAGCACAGAAGGCATCGTCTCCCAACTGTAAATCAACGATTTTTCTACTCAAAAATCGGATGACTTCCTCTCTCGAATTCATTTGCTGCTGTAAAAAGACTAGTTCACTTTTTACATGGTTACTGATGTCCCCGCTGTGTTGTTGGAATAATTTTTTCCTGATATTGCTTACATCATCTTTACCTAGTATTGTATTTACTTTTATAACAGGCACAGAAATATCATTATCGATTGTCACAGTACTGATTATAAAATCAATCTGATCCTCTAATACAAAATCTTTCAAATTATAATAGCTTGCAACATCGACAATATCCAATGATCCTCCAAAATGCTCAATTAATTTATATTTAAGCAGTTGGGCACTTCCCTTTCCTGTTGCGCAAACGATTAAACAGCGTTTTTGTTCTCTGTTCTTTTTCTGCCTCTCGATGGACGCACCTAAATGTATGGCCAAATACCCGGTTTCGCCTTCTTCAATTTCTTTTTTTATCTTGCTGCTAATCACTTTGGCTGCAATTAAGCCGGCTTCGAACGCTAATGGATATTGTGTTTTGATATCCTGAATTATAGGGTTTCTAACATTCAGCCCATATTTGATACGATTTAATGCTACATATAAATGTTCCGCCATATTAAGCTTTAGCTCTTCATCATGCTGTAAATCTATATTCATCTCTTCAAAAATGGACTGAAGAATTTCTTGTATCATATGATCCACTGTTTCCTCTTTGGAAGGCTCGAAAGCCAGGTAGCTTGCCACCTTTGTTCCCATTAAATGGATGGTTATATAAATGCTTTCTACATATGGAAAGTGAATAGAAAATGCTTTTTCCAACTCTGATAGTATCTTGCAAGAAATCTGATACTCCTTTGAATGTTCTATATATTTCGTATCGATATTTATTTCTTTTATTACACTGCCACTCCGTATTCTTTCAATAGAAATTAAAATGTGAACTAGTAAGTTTTCAAACTCCTGGTCGGATAATTCCATGCCTTTTTCCTTTAGGGAACGAAGCATAATATCTTTGACCATTTCTATTTCAAAGGATTTGAACAGATTCAGCATAAATTGTACATTTTGCATAAGCGGTGTGTGGATATCGCGATTGAAGTAATACTCGGACATGCAAGAACGGATATTAAATTCATCACCCTTTACGCATACGCCGTAGTTTGGGCGTTTTTCCAGTATTAATTTATATTTTCCCAATAGCTTCTTCACATCTTTTATTAAATTATTCACTGTAGATTTGCTAACGTAAATCTCTTCTGCCAAGTCCTCAAGCTTTATATAATCTGGGGAACCGAGCAATTTTCTTAAGATATATAGTACTCGTCCTTTATGGTCAATGGGGACATCAGAATGGTTCCCGATATTCTTTTGATGGTATGTTTGTATAAACGAATAAAATGAATGATCATCTAGGATCTCCAACTGATACCCATTTCCTCTATAGGATTGGATAACCGCACCGTGTTCACGAATGAACACATTTAACATTTTTATATCCGCTCGAATCGTACGAGATGATACATTCGCAAATTTCGAAAGGTAATTTCCATTAATTACCGATTTTGTTTTAAGAAATTCCTGTAATATAAAAATTGACCGAGGATGCATATTAATCATCCCTCCCTTCTTATCTATTTCACTTATAAAAAATTTTGGTACAAATATGCTATTAAAAAGTAAAAATACATGGCTCAGAGCCATATGGAAAAGCTTACTGTTTGCACGACTTTTTCGCTAAAGTGACTTATTACCGGTTAGATATCCATCAAAGTTACATATGTCTATTTAAGTTACTTAGGTTATATAGTAAACGCTTTCAATCTTTGAACTGAACAAGCATAAGAAATTGCTATTTCTTTTTTACATATAAACAATATCATAGAAAATCAGCCTAGTAAATATAACGTTATAACGTTTATTCAAAGGAGATGGGCACCTAAAAATAAATGGATTGCTGGGGATCAAGCGAAAGAAAAAACATGGTTAAATCGCTTAAAAAAGATGAATTAACCTAAAAAAGACAAAATGAGAAAGGAGTTAAAACTCCTTTCTCATTTTGTCAGCAGTCCCTAATAGACCTCTATTTCCACACTGTCATATACTTTTTTCGATATTTTGGATCCTCTTCTGTTTCTATCAACTCTAAGGCCTTTTGTTTTATTTCCTCATTCTTAACTGCGTCATACAGATTTCTCATACATTGAATGATATCATACCGAATTAGTGTATGGTTTTTTTCTTCTTTACAATCTAAATAACGATTTACTAGATGTTCAAGGATGATTGCTCTTTGCTCTGGACTAGCTAAACCTACTCGCCATATTGATTGTAAAGTGTGTCTTGCCGTAACAAACTTTGGATCATATGTAACTTGCCAAACTGCAGGAAAATCGTTTAGCATCCTCTTCTCTGGATCACTAATAGCTAGATTTGAGAGAAATTGTGCAGCTCTTGACCTTTTGTGATTTTCTTTATGAGTTAGCTCCGATTTTAATCGATCCCATACTTCATACGACCAATCCACTTTCTCTTTTGTAACCGAAATAATATAGTCAAAGGCTTCATATTGCAAATTCTTGTCTTTTGATTCAAGGTTTTCAAAATAAGTTTGTACTTGTTGATCCATGTCACGTACCTCTCCTGAGAATAGTAAATAATTCTTTTATCTAGATGATATCATTCCCTAGCATTTACAAGCTTAAAAAAAAAAATTATCTTATCGTTCAATTTTTTTCGATTTTTACTAATACTAAGCATACCTATTATAAGTCAGAATGCTTTAAAATCACGATCATCGTTGCATTATATATTTAATTAAACGTTTGTTTAGTTTTTGAAATAAATGGTTTCAGTAAAAAGTATACCAATGTATTAATAATTAAATTAAATAAATGAACGATATTCAGTCCCGGATCGTATAAGAATTAAGGAGGGATTTTTAATGAAAACAATTTTATTTGAGGAAGATCAATTAATCATTTCACTTTCTAGTCTTGAAACAATATTAGGATTAAAACATACAATCGAGGTTCCCTACAGTAATATAAAGGATGTTTCTATAGAGGATACCCATCAATTTTTATGGAAAATGTATGGTACACATTTAGGAGCAAGTAAATATGGCTATTTCAAAAAAGATGGAGTGAACTATTTTGTAGCTTCAAGCACTAATAAGGGAAATTTAGTTTTAACGTTAAATAACCACAAATACGATAAAATCATTTTAGAATTAGATCACGTTGATGATGTTTTCCAACCGTTACAAAATATTTTAAGTACTTATATTAAATAATTTAAATAAGACTGTCTTTGACGGACAGTCTTATTACTAGTATTTAATCAAAAATCAATTTTATGACTTCACCGCTTCAACCGTAACTTCTTCAAATGGCCAAGCTGGAAGCATTTTTCTTAACACTTTATCTTCTCTGTAACCAAGGTCATATTCAGCTTGCATGATTGTGTGAATTTCTCTTGTTCCTTCGTAGATAACAGGTGCTTTTGAGTTTCTTAAGTAGCGCTCTACTGGGAATTCGTTTGAGAATCCGTATGCACCGTGAATTTGAACTGCATCATTAGCTGCCTCGTTTGCTGCATTACAAGAAATCCATTTTGCTAGTGAAGTTTCTCTTGTATTTCTCTTTCCGTTATTTTTTAACCAACCGGCTTTGTAAACTAATAGGCGTGAGATTTCAAGGTTAGAAGACATTTTAGCGATCATTTGTTGTACTAGTTGATGTTTACCGATTTCTTTTCCAAATGTTTTTCGCTCATTACAGTATTTTACGCTCGCTTCAAGTGATGCCTGGATTAATCCACAAGCTCCAGCAGCAACTGTAAATCGTCCATTATCAAGTGCAGACATTGCAATTTTAAAGCCTTCACCTTCAAAACCTAATAAGTTTTCTGCAGGAACTCTTACGTCATCTAAAAATACTTCACCTGTATTCCCTGCTCTAATACCCATTTTTCCTTTGATTGCTTTTGTGGAAACGCCTTCAAATGTACGGTCTACAATAAAACAGGAAATACCATGATGCTTTAGGTCATGATTTGTTTTCGCAAAAATTAAGAAATGGTCAGCTACATCACATAAAGAAATCCATGTTTTTGATCCGTTTAAAATATAGCTATCCCCATCTTTTACAGCTGTTGTTGCCATCGCCACTACATCTGAGCCTGCATTCGGTTCAGTTAATCCAAATGCTCCAATTTTCTTACCTTCAGCTTGTGGTACTAAATACTTTTTCTTTTGTTCTTCAGTACCCCATTGTAGTAATGTCATACTATTTAAACCGGTATGTACAGAAACAGCTGTGCGGAAAGCAGTATCTCCACGTTCTAATTCCTCACATACAATCGCTAATGTGTTATAATCCATTCCTACTCCACCGTATTGTTCTGGAATACATACACCCATAAGTTGCAAATCTGCAAGTCGTTTTAGAATATTAGCTTCAAAATGTCCTTTTTCATCCCATTCTTTAATAAATGGGATAATTTCTCTATCTACAAATGACCTAACTACCTTCCTTACACTAACTTGTTCTTCTGATAATGAAAAATCCATTCTTATTTCCTCCTCAAATTGTTTTATTTCGTTTCATTTCTTCTATTTCAATTCGGGAATATCCTAGTTTACTTATTATTTCTTCTGTATGCTCACCATGTAAGGGCGGGTGTCTTAATACTTCAATTGGCGTTTTTGATAATTTTAGCGGTGATCCGACTAATTTTAGATCCTTTATAAACGGATGGTCTACATCCAACACCATTTCTCTCGATTTAGCTTGTACAGACTGTAGAGCTTCACTTACATTATTTATTGGTCCATTTGGAATTCCAATTTGATCTAATAATTCTTTCCACTCATTTTTACTTTTCATTTTTAATTTATTTTGAACTAATTGCTCTATTTGTTTTCGATGCTGTAAACGGCTAGTATTCGTCTTATATGCTTCATCTAATAAGATTGGTTCATCAATAAGTAAAGCAAACCTCTTAAATTGTTCATCATTACCGACCGCTATGACTAATTCACCGTCACTTGCAGTAAAGACTTGATATGGAACGATATTTGGGTGTTGATTCCCCATTCGTTCAGGTACAATTCCACTACATAAATAATTACTAGCTACATTTACTAAAGCAGCTAGCTGAGAGTCAAATAATGAAATATCGATTTCTTGACCTTCTCCTGTACGATCTCGATTCTGAAGTGAAGCAAGAATCCCAATACATGTAAATAGACCAGTTAAAACATCCGAAATGGCTACTCCTACTTTTGTTGGCTCTGCCTCTTTCTCACCAGTAATGCTCATTAATCCAGACATCGCTTGGATGATATAATCATATCCTGGTAAACTTGAATTCGGCCCAACACTACCAAAGCCACTAATGGACGCTAGTATGATGTCTTCTTTTATTTTTTTCAATTCCTCATAGTCAAAACCTAATTTTGTCATTGTTCCAGGTTTGAAATTTTGAACAACTACATCAGCCTCTGAAACTAGCTTTTTTAAAATTTCTTTACCTTGCTCACTTTTTAAGTTTAGAGTCATGCCTTTTTTATTGCGGTTTGCACATAAATAATAAGCGCTTTCACCTTCAACGAAAGGTGGCCCCCATCCCCTGGTTTCATCGCCATTATTAATACTTTCTACTTTTATAATCTCTGCTCCTAAGTCCCCAAGAATCATCGTACAAAAGGGCCCGGCTAGTACTCTTGTTAAATCAATGATTTTTACTCCATGTAATGCACCTGGCAATTTTTCCACCTCTATTAATCTAGTTAATAAGCCAGTAAAACGATCAATCACAATAGTTGAATTGAATGTTTAACTGGCTTACAACTGCGCTTTGTATTAACAGTAGATTTATTAGATGTCTAACCCAATTGATATATATTTAACTTCTAAAAATTCTTCAATTCCAAAGTGACCGCCTTCTCTTCCAAGACCGCTCTCTTTATAACCGCCAAATGGAACTTGTACAGCAGAAGGTGTACCATCGTTTAGTCCAATAATTCCGTATTCAAGTGCTTCTGTAACGCGGAAAGAACGACTTAAGTTTTCCGTATACACATATGCAGCTAGACCGTAATTTGAATTATTTGCTCTCTCAATTACTTCTTCTTCAGTTTTAAATGTAGTAATTGGAGCAAGTGGACCAAATATTTCTTCCTTCATGCATGCCATTTCATCCGTAATACCCGTTAAAATAGTTGGTGCATAATAATATCCATTTTCCTCTGAAGGTTTATTACCACTATATACGATTTTCCCACCGTTATTAGTAGCATCTTCAACTAGCGTTTTTACCTTTTCTAAAGCTGCATCGTCAATCAGTGGACCAACATCAATTCCTTCTTCTAAACCGTTACCCACTTTTAATTTTTCTAGCTCTTTTGTAAATAACGCTGTAAATTCTTCGGCTACACTTTCCTGTACATAAATACGATTTGTACAAATGCAAGTTTGACCTGCATTGCGGAATTTTGACTGAACTAGGCCAACCGCTGCTTTTGCTAAATTAGCATCATCCATAACAATAAATGGTGCATTTCCACCAAGCTCTAGCGAAACCTTTTTAACATTCTCCGCTGCTCCTTTCATTAGCGTTTTGCCAACTTCAGTAGAACCAGTGAATGTAATCTTTGTTACTCTTGGATCTTTTAGCCATACATCGCCAATTTCAGAAGACTTACCAGTAACGACATTAATTACCCCTTTTGGAATCCCCGCTTCATGAGCAAGCTCCGCAAGTTTTAATGCTGTTAAAGGTGTTTGAGTAGCTGGTTTAATAACCGTTGTACAACCAGCTGCAAGTGCAGGAGCAACTTTTCTTGTAATCATAGCTGCAGGGAAATTCCAAGGAGTAATTGCTGCTACAACTCCTACAGGTTCTTTCCTAATTAGAATACGTTTATTAGGTTGTGATGCAGGAATTGTTTCCCCATATACGCGCTTGCCTTCTTCTGCATACCATGAAATAAAACCATTTGCATAAACAGTCTCACCTAATGCTTCTTTTAATGGTTTACCTTGCTCGATTGTCATTAATTTAGCAATTTCTTCTTTCTTTTCGTCAATGAGACGATACCAATTCATTAATAAATGGTATCTTTCTTCTGATGTCTTTTTTGACCAAGTTTTAAATGCTGTATGAGCAGCATCAACAGCTAATTTCGCTTCATATGTACCACCAGTTGGAATTGCCCCTACAACTGCACCAGTTGCAGGATTTGTAACCTTCGTATAATATTCATGATCGGTCCCAACCCATGCACCATCTATATACATTGGGTAGACTTCATATTTCTCTTTAATTTGGCTCATGAGTTTACCTCCAATTGAAGTTCTGGAACTAATACAGCTTCGATTGACTCTCTTAAAATATCTAGTCCTTCTTCAAGCTGTTCATCTGTAATCGTTAGTGGCATTAACAAACGAATAACATTGCCAAAGATACCTGCGCTTAACAACATTAATCCTCTATTGTTAGCTTCTTTTACAATCTTTCCAACTGTCACCTTATCTGGTGTTTTATCTTTCTTATTTGTTACAATCTCCATCGCACACATTGCGCCAATTCCGCGAATATCACCTATTTGTTCAAACTGATTAGCCCATTTATGCATTTCCTCATTAACTTTGTCGCCAATTACAACAGCTCGCTCATTTAATCCTTCTTCCTCAATGATATCGAGTACTGCTAATGCTGCACGACATCCAAGTGGGCTACCAGAGTATGTTCCGCCTATTTCTCCAGCATCAGAAGCTTCCATAATTTCTTTTCTACCGATCACGCCACTAATAGGTACTCCCGCACCCATTGATTTTGAAATTGTAATTAAATCAGGCTCAATTCCAAAGTGCTCAATTGCAAAATATTTACCTGTTCTAGCAAAACCAGTTTGAATTTCATCTGCTACAAATAATATTCCATATTGCGTACAGATTTCTCTAACTCTTTTTACAAAATCAAGATCAGGAACAATAAAGCCACCCTCGCCTTGGATTGGTTCCATTACGACTGCAGCAATCGTTTCTGGTGCAACTTCTGCAATCAAAAACTGTTCAAATTGTTCAATGATAAATTTACTATATTCTTTTTCATCCATTTGATCTGGACGACGGTAAACATATGGATATGGTGCTTTATACACTTCAGGAGCAAATGGCCCAAATCCATATTTGTAAGGCTTAACTTTACTTGTCATCGTCATTGTCATTAGTGTTCGACCATGGAATCCTCTAGTAAAAGAAATGATTCCTTGACGCTTTGTATACTTTCTTGCAATTTTCACTGCATTTTCAACAGCTTCCGCGCCACTATTAAAAAATGCTACTTGTTTATCAAAACTTCCAGGTGAAAGATCTGCTAATCTTTCTGCAAGCTGAATATAAGATTCATACATCATGACATTAAAGCCCGTGTGAATATAATCACCGGCTTGAGCTTGAAGCGCTCTTACTACTCTAGGATGGGAATGACCAACATTTATCGTTCCAATTGCACCTGCAAAGTCAATAAACGTATTTCCATCAACATCCTCAACCAGTGCACCCTTTGCTTTTTTTACAAATGCTTCACTATTATTACTAATCCCTTTTGGAACCACATTATTTCTTCGAGCAACCAACTCTTGTGATTTTGGTCCTGGAATTGAAGTTTGGATTTTAACGAATTTTCGATCTGCCATTATTGCACCATCCTAACTATAACGATTTTTGAATGTAATGAAAGCATGTCATGATTAACGGTCATGACATGCTTGATGAATAAATTAAACTTCCATAGAAGATAAAATTTCTTTAAATGCATTTACTACAGTATCAACTTCTTCATAGCTAATTTTTAAAGAAGGCTCGATACGAATTGTTTTTGAGTTAATTAATGTACCAGCAACTAGGATCCCTTTATCAAACATTCCTTTAGAAACTTCATAACCAATTTCATCTTGATGGAACTCAATTCCAATCATTAAACCTTGGCCACGAAGTTCTAAAACTTTGTCTTCATGTCCTTTTGCTGCTTCTTTTAATTGATCTAAGAAGTACGCTCCAACTACTTCTGCTCTTTCAGGTAATTTTTCTTCAAGAAGTACACTGATTGTAGCAATAGCAGCTGCACATGCTAATGGATTTCCACCAAATGTTGTTGTATGCATAAATGGATTTGGGAACCAGCTTTTAAATACTTCTTCTTTTGCAACTACTGCTCCAGCTGGCATAACTCCGCCACCGAATGCTTTAGCAAGACAAATAATGTCTGGAACTACTTCATATAAATCAGCAGCAAACATTTTACCAGTACGGCCCATACCTGTTTGAACTTCATCAAAAATTAATAGAGCTCCGTACTCATCACATAGTTCACGAACTTCTTTTAAGTAGTTTGGAGGAGGAAGAATAATTCCACCTTCACCTTGAATTGGCTCAAGTATAACTGCTGCAACATCTTCGCCTACTAAAGAGCAAGTTTCAAATGTTTTTCTCATCATATCAATGTCACCGAATGGAACATGACGGAATCCAGGAATTAACGGTAAAAACGGTTTACGGAACATGCCTTTTGCCGTACCAGATAAAGAACCTAAGCTTTTCCCGTGGAATGCACGAGTAGTTGAAATAAATGTACTGCGCTCACTATACATTTTTGCAAGCTTTAATGCCGCTTCAACACTCTCTGTACCACTGTTTGTAAAGAATGAATATTTTAAATCACCAGGTGTAATTTCTGCTAAAATTTTAGCAAGCATTGCACGTAATGGATCTAATAAATCTTGGCTATGAAGTGCCTGTCTTTTTAACTGATCTGTAACAGCTTTGATAACTTTTGGATGACGATGTCCAACATTATAAATTCCAAATCCGCCTAAACAGTCAATATACTCTTTACCATTTACGTCTTTAAAGCATGAGCCACTATCAGACCATTCAACAGATGCAAATTGACCGCCTTCTGTAACAGTTTTACGGTAAGCAAGGAAACCTGGGTTTACGTGCTCTCTAAAACCATCAACTGTTTCCTTTGTAATCCATGCAGCGTCTTCTTCTGTAACAGTCTCTTTTTCTATTAAACTTAAAACCTTATTAATATACTCGGTTACATTTTTTTCTTCACTTTTTAATTCGTTTTTTAAGTTGATACTCATTTTGTTCACTCCTATAGTCGTTTTATCTATTTTTTTCTTTCCTATCTGTCTCTTCTTAAAACTATCTAAAATTATTCTGCAAACCATCCAATTGGTTCAACTTGTAAGTTAATGTTAATTTGCTTAATTTCTTGGAATTCTTCAAGACCAAATGTACCTAAGCTGCGTCCTACACCGCTTTGTTTGTAGCCACCCCAAGGTGCTTCATTGTATGTTGGGTGGTATGAGTTAATCCAAGTAATGCCTGAACGTAGCTTTTTAATTACTCTTAAAGCTTTCGCTCCATCTTTACTAAAGACAGCACCTGCTAAACCATATACAGTTCCATTTGCAAGTTTTAACGCTTCTTCCTCGGATTTAAATTTTTGGATACATACGACTGGACCAAAAATTTCTTCTTGGACGATGCGCATACTTTGTTCAACATCTACAAAAACAGTTGGTTCAACAAAATAACCTTTTTCTAAACCATCTTTTTCGATACGATTTCCTCCGCAAGCAAGTGTTGCGCCTTCTTCTTTACCTATTTGTATATAGCTTAAAACTTTTTCTAAATGCTCTTTACTAACTAGTGGACCCATTTCTGTTTCAGCTACATCCCCAGGGCCGACTTTAATTTTCCTAGCACGCTCTACAAAGCGATCTACGAAGCGATCATAAATTGATTCTTCTACTAATATTCTTGATCCAGATGAACAAACTTGACCTGAACCCGCATAAATTCCAAATAGAGCATAATCGACAGCCGTTTCAAAATCTGCATCTGCAAAAATGATATTCGGAGATTTCCCACCAAGCTCAAGTGATACTTTTTTCATCGTATCTGCCGCTGTTTTCATGATATGTTTGCCCGTTTTTGTTCCACCTGTGAATGAAACCATATCAACGTCAGGGTTGGCAGCGATTTCATTTCCAACCACCGGGCCAGCACCCATAACCATATTTGCTACACCTTGTGGAAGACCAACTTCTTCAAAGATTTCAAATAATTTCTTAGGAGTCACTGGTGTTACTTCTGATGGTTTGAAAACAATTGAATTACCTGCCGCTAACGCTGGAGCAATTTTCCATATACTCATTAATAATGGATAGTTCCAAGGAACAATTAATCCGCATACTCCTATTGGTTCACGAACAACCATCGCCTGCATAGGATCTGCTACATGATAAGTAAACCCATCTGGCTTTGTAATCAATCCTGCATAATAACGGAAGCAAGCTGCGGCATCCGCCACATCAAAGCCCGCTTCACGATGTGGTTTTCCATTATCTAACGTTTCAAGTTTAGTTAATTCTTCTTGGTACTCTTCTATTTTGTCTGCAATTTTAAATAAGTAAGTTGCTCTTTCTTGAGCAGATAAATCAGACCATCTTCCATCATTGAATGCTTTACGAGCAACATCAATTGCTTCTTTCGCATCTTCAACCGTTCCTTCAGGAGCATATGCAATGATTTCTCCATTTGCTGGGTTAATAACAGGGCGTTTCTCATGATTGCTAGAATCTTTCCATTCGCCATTAATAAACATCTTTAAATCAATTGTTTTAAATTGAACATCGACCATTGGATATAAACCCTCCTTAAATTCTTAACAATTTAATAATTTGCAAGAACCGTGCCAACTTTAATACACCTAAAAATAAGGGTTTTGCTTCAATAGCCTGTACATTATTATTCAATTTTGCATAACTCTATTACACTTTGCATAATCTTTAAAACTCGTAAAAAATCTACGATCATTAAACGTTTTTAAAACTATTTCTGTAAATCGACATATTAAGAAAATTCATTGCATAGGCTAGAACACCATGAAAGGAGGAGATATTATGTTGCTTGCAGGAACATGTATTGCGGTAGGACTCATCATCATCTTCATGGCATTTAGTCTCTCGAGGGACCAAGTTAGTATGACTGAAGTAATTGATAGCAATGTTGAAAATATAGGGGATTTAGAGAAATAAAAAAACGCACCCTGTGCGTTTTTTCTAATTAAATGACATAAAGTCACTATTCATATTCTTTTCGTTCATTATTTTTTGATACTTGCGACTAACCGAGGACTGACTAATCCCTAACACCTGTGCAGCCTTCGTTGTTGTTTTATATTGCTTCATCGCAAGCATAATAAGTTGCTCCTCAACATAATCAACTGCTTCTTGTAGAGGAATTACTTTATTAATGACTGGTTTAGATTTATTAAAGTCATAGCTATTTGGTAAGAATTGATTAACATCCTCAGCATTAATAATTTGATCTTCAGCAGAGACGACTAATCTTTCTATGATGTTTTGGAGTTCTCTGACATTCCCTGGCCAAGAATAAAATTCTAATACGTTAATTGCATCTGGTGTAAGATGAAAACTTTTATTATATTTTTCATTTAATTGCTGTAAGAAATGGAAAGCTAATAATGAGATATCTTCATTTCTTTCTCTTAATGGTGGAATGTTTAAAGGTATAACATTTAGTCGATAATACAAATCCTCCCTAAATGTACGTTCTTCAACCATTTTTTCTAATCTTTTATTTGTAGCTGCAATAATTTGTACATTTACTTTAATTGGCTTTGTACTTCCAACTGGAATAACTTCTTGTTCTTGAAGGACTCTAAGCAATTTAACTTGTAAATGCAGTGGCATTTCACCAATTTCATCTAAAAATAAAACGCCTTCATCTGCTTGCTTAAAATAACCATCCTTATTTTGATCCGCCCCTGTAAACGCTCCTTTAATATAGCCAAAAAGCTCACTTTCCAGAAGATTTTCAGGTATTGCACCGCAATTTAATTTCAAAAATGGTTTTGCAGAACGATTTCCTAATTGATGAATAGCCTGTGCAATTACTTCCTTTCCTACACCAGACTCTCCATGCAGTAATACAGTGGAAGAAAAATCAGCAATTTTTTTCGCTTGATTGATGATTTGCTCCATTTTAGGACTGCAGTAAATCAGTTTTTTAACAAAACTATCCTTACTCTTTATATCTTCAAGCTCCTTTTTATATTGCTCAGAAATCTTCTTCATCTCTTTTAATTCCGTTTTAAGGCGTGAAGTTTCTGTAATATCTCTAGAAGCAATAATAATACGCTCAATTTCCATATTCTCATCAAAGACTGGATTTCCAACTGCAAGTACTTTACGTCCATTAAGTGTTTCTTGAACAATTGATACTTTCTTCTTTTTTTCTAAAACTAATTTTGTAACAGATGGCGTAAAAAGTCCTTGGTTTTCGAATTCTAAAATACTCTTTCCAAGTAGTTCCTTTAAATCCACATTCCAAAATCCAGGAATTATATTTTCACTGTAACGAATTAGCTCACCCTTACGATTTACTACAAGTATTTCATCATAAATACTCGATAATATGGCATTCAAATCTTTATTTAAATCTTTTACATATTCAATTTCGGAGGCCATTTCTTCAACCATTGGGAGATCTTGTACGACAATTACAACTCCTTCAACCTCGTTATCAACGAAAATTGGGCTATAATCGACAAGAACACCCATATCGTCGCTTATTTGAATTTGATTAAGAATTGTTTTACCTGTAGCAAATACATTATCAACTTGTTCACCACTAAAAATAGTTTCAGCTTTTATATTAATGACCTTTTCCGATGTTGATTTTATCATTTTTAACCCAGCATCATTGCAATTTACAATAACTTTATTTTTATCAACTACAAATGTTCCCATCGGTATCGATGTTAAAATGCTTTTTAATAAATCAACACTTTTATTTTCTTGTTTAAAAAGCTCCGCTAATATATCCTCACGAAGTATGTAACCTATTGGCATTTCTTCCTCTTCTTTTACAATCGAGATTGGTTCACCAATAATTTGAAATAGATCCGTTAAAGAAAATTGCTCACTTAGGCGACATACACTATTTATTGATTGAGAAGAACTAGTAATCTTTGAAATTTCTATATTTTTCTTTTTACTACTACCTTGAAAAATATTATTTAATTGTACATAACCAAAAATCTGATTTTGCTTACGTAAGAATAAAAAGGGTTCATTTATTTTAGATAAATCAATTTCATCATTTTCCTTAAATTGATCGATATCTATAGTGATGACTGGTCTTATCTGTTTCTCATTTATTGATAACATTTCTTTCCCCCCTTATGTCTAAACCATTATACATTCCTATTCTAGCAGAATTTTTAAATTTATCACAAAAATCTAAAATTATAATTTACTAATCTATTTAACTTAAACAAAAATAAAGGGCAGTCTCTTAAGTCTTTTCGACCAGAGACACCCCTTTATTTATTAGAAAAGAGAACGCGTTAATTGAATCAAAGTTGCCTAATCAAACCCTACTCAATCGCTAGCGGTCACAAACAAATCCTCTTTAACATACGCAAGAACCATTCCAGGAACTATCTTGTCTCCAATTGAGACCTCCAATGAAACAACTTCACCACTTATTCCTTGATGAATAACTTTTGTAATTCCATCTGTAGTTTTAATAAAGAATAACGGCTCCCATTCATAAATTCTTGAATCTTTCTGAATAGCAGTCTCTTCAACTGTTCCATGGTAGTCACTGACAATGACTCCATAATACATAAAGCTCACTCCTTTTTTGCACATTGAATATTTTAAATTTCTACGCCTCTATCTCGCTTGAAAGTTCACCAATCAGCGAGTTTTCTTTTAAAAATAATTCCTGATATTATAACTCGCAAATGTGTTTTGATGGTAAAACCATGCTAAAGAAGTTTTGAATTTCTAAAATATCCTCCTCAGCAATACCTAACTTAGGAGCCCAATAATGTTCAGAATGAAGATCTTCTAAACATAATAACGCCATTTTACTAGATTGAATTGATGTAACCATTGATTTTCCATAAAAGTGACTTGAAAAGGCAATCGATAAATCATATCTATTATTTTGAGTTAATAAACAATAATGGTGTACAAGCTGTCTTTCAGTTGATTCAGAAATAATATCGATCATTCTAGATCTCTCCTTTTGTTTTAGTATTTTATCCAACCTCTCAAGCGACAAGCTTCAGCAATTTTACTAATGCCTTCGATATATGCTGCTATTTTCATGTTTACATTATATTTTTGCGATGTTTTATAAACTTTTAAAAAGCTATCTGTCATTTTTTCTTTTAATCTCTCGTCTACAGTACTCTCAGACCAATAATAACCTTGCATATTTTGACACCATTCAAAATACGAAACAACTACTCCACCTGAGTTAGCTAAAATATCAGGAACGACTAAAATCTCTTTTTTATCAAGGATTTCTAGAGCTTCCTTAGTAGTCGGTCCATTCGCTGCTTCAACAACAATCTTGCATTTCAATTTATCCGCATTACGGTTGTTAATAACCCCACTTATTGCTGCTGGAATTAAGACATCACATTCTCTTTCTAATAACTCTTGATTAGAAATCGCATTTTTAAATAAGCTAGAAACAACCCCAAATGAATCTCTATTGTCTAATAAATATGGAATGTCTAAACCTTTTGGATCATAAATTCCGCCTAGTACATCTGAAACTCCAACAACCTTTGCTCCAGCTTCATGTAAGTATTGCGCTAAGTAACTACCAACATTTCCAAAGCCTTGAATAATGACTTTCATATCTTTAATCTCGATTTTCTGTATTTCACTAATTAGCTCGAGAGCATAAAATACACCTTTTGATGTTGCCGTCTCCCGACCTACTGAACCTCCTAAAGTTAGAGGTTTACCAGTAATAAAACTTGGCGAATCAAACTCTCTAATATGGTCATATTCATCTAGCATCCAAGCCATTACTTGCGCGTTTGTATACATATCAGGTGCTGGAATATCTTTAGTAGGTCCTACAATTTGGCTTACAGCTCTTACATAACCTCTACTTAATTTTTCTAGCTCATTCATACTTAATTGTCTTGGGTCACAAACAACTCCACCTTTTGCCCCCCCATAAGGTAAATCAGTAATACTACACTTTAAACTCATCCAGCCAGCTAATGCTTTTACTTCTTCTGGCGTTACATCAGGATGAAATCTAATTCCCCCTTTTGTAGGTCCTAATGCATCATTATGTTGTGCTCGATATCCTTGAAACACTTTCGTCTCACCATTATCCATTTGAACGGGAATACTAAATTCTAAAAATCGCATTGGTGTTTTAAGGAAATCAAATACTTGGCTCGGATAGTTCATTATGCCGATCGCTTCATTTAACGTTTCTCTAAACTCCTGAAGGGAATCATCTATTTCAATCTGTTCACTACTCTTTTCATTTTGTTCAGTTAAATTTGTGCTCATTTTACACACCTCATTAGTTATTTTAAAAATTAAATAGCAATTCCTGTGCCAACTTGAAATCATTTCATAATTTTGTGGTGAGATAAAACAGATAAAGGCTTATCAAATAGGCAGTTATAAGACTTTCATTACTTTTTATATTTTTTCGAACGATCCTTAAAAGTCGTTTTTTCTCCAAGAACCAAATTCGATTTTTTAATGGATATATGATTGAATGCATGAATTATTCAATTTTGCATTAATCATTATTCAAAATTGAATTACCTAATATGCTCTATTAAGGAAAGTGGAACAGATGTAGACCCCAAACATGAAAAAAGCCACAAGGAAATTAATTACCTTGTGACTTTTCATCATTGCGTGTTAATTACACTGCAGCTTCTTCTTCATATTTAGGGGGTGCAATTTGGAATGCCTTTGTAAGGTAAATTAAATATAATAAACCAATGACGAACCAAATTGTTCCCATTATTAATGAGCTTTTTTCAATGTTGAACCATAGGATTGCTACAGATGCTGCCCCAATTAAAGGCAAAATTAGGAAAGAAAAGGTGCCCTTGACTGATCTACGCTTTCCTCGAATGTAAAAATGGTTAATGACTGACAAATTAACAAAAGTAAATGCCATTAAAGCTCCGAAGTTAATTAATGAAGTAGCTGTTACCAAGTTGAAAAAAATGGCTGATAATGAAATTACACCAACGAAAATTACGTTAAATGCTGGTGTTTTCCATTTCGGATGAACAAATCCAAACCATTTATCTGGGAAAACTTTGTCGCGCCCCATTACATATAACAAACGTGAGACACTCGCATGTGAAGCCAATGCAGAAGCAAGTGTATTAATAAAGGTAATGCATAAGAAAATTGATTGAAATAATTTACCACCTACATATAATGCAATCTCTGGTGATGCAGCATCTGGATGCTTAAATCTAGATATGTCCGGATAGTATAATTGAATGAAAAATGATGTAACTGTGAAGATTACGCCTCCCCAAAGTGCTGTGTAAAGAATTGCTTTAGGGATTGTTTTTGCAGGGTTTATTGCCTCTTCTGATAAAGTAGAAACGGCATCAAATCCTAAGAATGAGAAGCAAAGAATTGTCGCACCGGTTACTAATGTGCCAAAATGCATTCCTGCATTAAAAAGTGGTTTTATACTGAAGCCACCATAACCTTCTCCATGATGTAAGCCTTGGATAACAAGAACAATAAAGACAACCATAATCACAAGCTGAACTAATACAAAAAGGGTATTGAAATTCGCCAGCATATTGATACTTCTTAAGTTTAAGAAAGTAACTAGTCCTACAAATCCAATTACCCAAATCCAGGTTGGAACATTAGGAAACAGTGCGTTTAAGTAAATTTTAGTTAATAAAGCATTTACCATTGGTAGGAATAAGTAATCTAATAATGATGACCAGCCAACTAGAAAACCTAAGTGTCCACTAATCGCTTTCTGGGTGTATGTATAAGCAGACCCAGCTTCAGGAAATTCTCTTACAAGCTTACCGTAGCTAACCGCTGTAAATAACATTCCTATTAAAGCTACTATATATGCACTTGGTACGTGACCATTAGTTACATCAGATACAATTCCAAAAGTGTCGAAAACAACCATAGGGGTCATATAGGCTAACCCCATCATAACTACTTGCCATAACTTTAAGGATCTTTTTAACTGTGTTTTATTTTCCACCTATCATATCCCCTTCGTTTTAGATTAAGCGCTTACACTACATTTACTACTTCTCTATAATTCTTACTTTTCCGACAGAAACCTCCTTTTTTTGAATATTTAAATAAGTCTTTTTCTAGAACTGCAAGTTTTATGCCAAAATATTAATTTTTTGTAAACGTTATAAAGAACACCTACTAATGCTTTGAAATGATTAAGGATTGATTGAAAAAGCGAAATTCCTTTCACTAAAATCAACTTTTATAATTAGCCCGGTTGTTATTCAGTCCTGCATACATTATTCAAGACCTCATAGGAACTACTTCTCTTTTTGTATGAATCTCTAAATTAATCCCGTCTATTAGACTGGCACGGAAGTTGCATTGATAACTGTAAAATATCACTCTCTGCCCAATTTTAAGTCCGAGCATAATTTATAAATTTTGTACCCGATCAATAATAAAACTTTTAGTTAATCAAATCTCATTAACTACGAGTTTAATTATAAGAAAATTCTGTTATTAAATTTCAAATTTGGAGGAGATGATTTATGAGTAAACAAGGTTTTGATTCAGATGGTTTACAATCGTTTAATTACAAACAGGAATTACAGCGATCATTAAAATTTTTTAGTTCATTTGCGGTTGCATTCTCGTTCATTTCAATTACAACTGGTATTTTTAGCTCTTATAGTCTTGCCTTAGGAGCAGCCGGACCTGCTGGAATTTGGACGTGGCCATTTGTCATGGTTGGACATTTACTTGTAGCGTTAATTTTTGCAGATTTATCGAGCAAAATCCCTTTAAGTGGCTATGTATATCAATGGGTTAGCCGTTTAACGAATCGAGGATTTGGTTGGTTTACAGGTTGGGCAGCATTGTGTTACTTAATTATTGTTGTACCTACTGTTGATTATGGTGTCGCACCAATTTTTCTTGATTTACTTGGTATTAAGAGTACTACTACAGTTCTAACAACCGTCGTATTAATTACAATCGTTATACAGGCCTTATTAAATATTTACGGAGTAAGGATTGCTACACTCATTAATAATTCAGCTGTCTATACAGAAGTAATCGGATTTATTGGCATTATTATTATTTTAAGCTTTGTCTTATTTTTCAAAGGGGCGGATTTTTCATTATTAACTTATACTGCTCATAAGGTTGGTTCAAATGGAAGCTATTTTACAGCATTTTTACTAGCAGTCGTAATGGGCTCTTATACATTAGTAGGCTTTGAAGCAGCGGCAAATTTAGCAGAAGAAACAGTTGATGCGAATAAAACCGTACCTAAAGCCATCGTTTACTCAATGTTACTTGCAGGTGTAATTGGATTTGTATTCTTAATCATTGTTACTGCGGGAATTAAAGACATTAACGGAATCATGGCTTCTGCTTCCCCTATTTCTGATATTTTACAATCACGTTTGGGCACTGCAGTTGCTGACTTCTTCCTTGCATTAGTTATTGTGTCAATTTTTGCTTGTGGATTAATTATTATGGCTTCTGCTTCTCGACTTATTTATGCCCTTTCAAGAGACAATGTGTTTTTCGCCTCAAATGTGTTTAAAAAGGTAGATAAAAAACATAATGTACCGTACAATGCGATAATTTTAGTTTCTGTATTAGGTATTATTGCTGTATTCTATTTTGGGAAACTCTCATTATTAATAGGTACTTCTGCGGCACTTCCGGCCATTATTTACTTAATAACGGTAATCGCATACGCTACTAAAATTAAGACCTTACCGGATACAGATGGTTTTAAGTTAGGAAAATGGCGACTACCTGTTACGATTCTTGCGATTATTTGGTTAGTATTTGAAGTTGGTATTTTAACTCTACCAAAAGACTTTTTACCAACGACTAAGGTTATACTTTATTTATTTCTTGCTGGAATTGTTATTTATTGGGCTGTATTCAGATCTAGAATACAAGAAGGTAAAATTGGTATTAATTTAGAGAAGGATTTGGATGTTTAAAGTCTGGAATTATAAAATAATAGATTAATATAAAAATAACGTACATATTCACTTACAAATATGTACGTTATTTCTTATATCTTTAATTAATTAAGTTGCTCCCCATTCGTTTGAATTACATTTTGGTACCAATAAAATGATTTTTTCTTTTTGCGCTCTAAAGTTCCGCTTCCATCATCTTGTTTGTCTACGTAAATAAAGCCGTAACGTTTAGACATTTCACCTGTAGATGCACTTACTAAGTCAATACATCCCCATGGAGTGTAACCAATCAGTTCGACACCATCCTCGATTGCTTCACCGATTGCCTCAATATGACTACGAAGATAATCAATACGATAATCATCGTTAATAGAGCCATCTTCTTCTACTTGATCGTATGCGCCAAGACCATTTTCTACGATGAATAGTGGTTTTTGGTAGTGGTCATATAATTGATTTAATCCAATGCGAAGACCAGTTGGATCGATTTCCCATCCCCAATCACTTTCTTTTAAAAATGGATTTTTAACGCCACCAACTAAATTACCTTGGCTATTTTCTTCGTTCGTTTTATGTTTTTTCTCAGTGCGTGACATATAGTAGCTTAGCGAAATGAAATCAACTGTTCCTTCTTTAATGATTTCTAAGTCACCGTCTTGAATATCTAAGTTGATATCATTTTCTTTCCAGTAGCGTTTTGCAAATGCTGGATATGCTCCTCTAACTTGTACATCACCACAATAGTTATTCCACAGGCGAGACTCTTGTAGAGCATACATCACATTTTCAGGGTTTGAATCGTAATTGTAAGTTGGAACATACACAAGCATGCAACCAATTTGGCTACCTGGAATTATCTCGTGTCCTGCTTTTACAGCTAACGCACTTGCTACAAATTGGTGATGAAGCCCTTGGAAACTATCTTGCAATTGTGTTTCTTTACTTTCAGGTGAAAAACCAAGACCTAATAGCGGTAAATGTGTAGCACCATTAATTTCGTTAAAAGTTAACCAGTATTTTACTTTATTTTTATAGTACTCGAATAATGTTGTTGCATATCGATTAAAGAATTCGATTACTTTACGGTTACGCCACCCACCATATTCTGTAATTAAGTGTAATGGAATTTCGTAGTGAGAAATTGTTACAACAGGCTCAATATCATATTTTTTCAGTTCATCAAACACACGGTCATAGAAAGCTAAACCTGCTTCGTTTGGCTCTACTTCATCGCCTTTTGGAAAGATACGACTCCAAGCAATACTCATACGATATGTTTTAAATCCCATTTCTGCAAAAAGTGCAATATCTTCTTTATAACGGTGATAGAAGTCAATTCCATCATGATTTGGATAGACATATTTTTCTTTATTTATTTTAAAATCAAATCCTGGTTCTTGAATGACTTTTAGTCTTACTTTTCCTCCAGGCATAACATCTGCTAAATTTAACCCTTTACCACCTTCTTGGTAAGCACCTTCTAATTGGTTGGCAGCAGTTGCTCCTCCCCATAAAAATCCTTTAGGAAATGAATAGTTTTTTGACATAATAGTCCCCTCCACAATTTTTATTAAAATTTTTTTATTTAAATGTTCTGACTGTTGGCTTTAAATCCAACAGTCAGAATCAAATTCTAAATTAACCACAAACCGTTAAAAGTGTTTCATTTTCTTTAACGTTTTCTTTATTTACTGCATTAATTTCTAGATAATTAGTACTATTTGTAATAACAATCGGAGTTGTAACTTCGTAGCCTGCTTCTTTAATTTTTACTAAATCAAATTCAACAAGTAGGTCTCCAGCTTTCACGACGTCACCTTGGCTAATGTGTGCTGTAAAAAATTCTCCATCTAATTTAACTGTGTCCATTCCAACGTGAATTAGAATTTCAATTCCATTTTCAGATGTAATGCCAATCGCGTGCTTCGTTCTAAATAAAGTTGTAACAACTCCATTTACAGGAGAAACGACTTTTCCTTCTTGAGGTTCAATGGCAATACCTTTTCCTAAAGCTTCACTTGAAAATGTAGCATCCTTAACATCAGTTAAAGGTACAACTTTTCCTTTAATAGGACTTACTACTTCTTGAATACGGTTTTGATCAACGTTTTTTACTTCATTTACAACTTTTTCTTCCGTTTTGTCTTCTTTTACTTCTACATCCTCGAAGCCAATAAAGTACGCTGCGATTGTACCTGCGATAAACGCAATTGGTAAACCAATCAATGCATAAACGAATGTTTCACCAATAAAGAACGGAATTCCTGGAAGACCAGCATTACTTGGAATAACGTATAGTTTTACGGCCATCAATGCATAGTAAGCTCCACCAATTGCTCCACCAACTAAAGCACCAATGAATGGCTTTTTAAGCCTCATATTTACACCATACATAGCTGGTTCTGTTACACCCATTAAAGCTGTCATACTAACTGAAAGCGCTAATGATTTAAATGATTTATTTTTTGATTTTAAGAATACTGCAAAGGCCGCTCCAGCTTGCCCCATATTAGCCATAAACATTGCAGGAAGGATTGTATCGTATCCTTTTGTGCTTAAGTTTCCAACTACAATTGGAAGAAACGCGTAGTGCATCCCAGTCATAACGATTAAAGAGAATGTACCTCCAAGCAGAAGTCCTGCAAAAATACCAGTATGAGCATATAGGAAAGTAACACCTTTAGATAGACCACTACCAATGATTACACCAAGTGGACCAACCGCAATTAAAGTAATTGGAACCATTACCAATAGAGTAATAGTCGGAACGATAATCAGTTTAACCATGCTCGGAGTTACCCGATCAGTCCATTTTTCTACATAAGATGCAATCCAAACTGCTAATAAGATCGGGATAACGGATGATGCATATGTTACAGCCGTTACAGGAAGACCAATAAAGTGTACTGGTTTGCCACTGCTTAACAACGCTGTAATGGATGGATGCATAATAGCACCAGCGATGGCAACTGCAACAAATTGATTGGACCCAAATTTTTTCGCTGCACTAAAAGCAACTAAGAACGGTATGAAGTAGAATGCACCATCCCCGATCGCATTCATAATAATATATGCTTGGCTTTTGTCTGAAATCCAGTGGAATGTCAAAAGAATAGCAAGGATTGCTTTGATCATACCTGCTCCAGTGATTGCAGGTAATATTGGTGCGAATGTTCCAGATATTACATCAAAAATACTTCCGATCCCTTTTCCTTTTGTCTTTTTATTACCATCTGAATTACCAGAATTAATATTGGCCATTTTATTAATTTCATCAAATACTTTTATAACATCGTTTCCTATGATTACTTGAAACTGAGTGCCACTTCTGTTTACCCCCATGACACCATCAATTGCTTCGATTTTAGCTTTGTTTTTATCTGCAATGCTATCGTCGTTCAAATTAAATCGAAGCCTAGTAATACAATGAATCAAATTGGTTATATTTTTTTCCCCACCGACTAAATCTATAATCTCTCTAGCAGTTCGCTTATAATCCATAAATACCCCTCCTCAAATCATGGAAAATTCCAAAAATAATTAATACATCATTTGAATTGTTATTTTAGTAAAATAAAAAACCTAAACTACAGGTGCATGTAAAAATCATCATACACTCTTGTAATTTAGGTTTTGCCTGCGTGACCAGTAACAATCCTGAATTTTGATATTTAATACTTAATTAAATACAACGACATGTAAACCGGCCAATCCCTGAGTCCCCTCGTCCGGATCAAAAGTGTCCCAAGAAAACAAAAAACCTAAACTGCACGCCTCAGGAAAACATAAGAGACGACAATTTAGGTTTTGCCTGCACGACCAGTAACAATCCTATAAAATCGGATGTATTTAATTGATAACTTGATAATATCACTGTAAATTAACGATGTCAACGCTTTCACACAAAAAATTAATTTCTATTTACAACGCGAGCAATATGAATTGTTAGATAAAGTTTCTCTTCTGTGCTTAATTCATACTCATATTTTTTTAGAACGAAATCTTTGATTTTTTCTGTACAAACGGAAGCATCTTTATACTTCTCTTTTATTGTATTGAACAGAAAATCTTCCTCATTATTTAAATATGTCTTACTAAAAATCCTTTGAGCAAAAAATTTAAGATGTGTGACAAAGCGATAATAGTTCAAAGATTCTTCATCAAATTCAATTTTAAAATGATATTTTACAATAGTTAATATTTCTTGGATGAACTTTGTAATATTTACAATGTTCGTCATTTCCTCATTCAATTCCGCGTTTACTACATGCAAAGCAATAAAACCTGCTTCATCTTCAGGTAAACGAATTCCTGTTTTTTGCTCAATAATATTTAATGCATGTTTGCCCACCGAGAATTCTTCCTTATACAGTCGTTTTACTTCCCAAAGTAAAGGATTCTTGATTTCCATCCCATTTTTCTGTCTATATAAGGCAAAATGAATATGATCTGTCAGAGACACATAAATACTTTCACTTAATTTTTTTCCCAATGTCTCTTTAGCAAAGCGGATAATTTCATCTGACAGTTCCATATATTGTAAAGGAATTTCTTCAAGCAGCTTCTTAAAATGCTCCGATAAATCCTTGTTTTCCAACTTGAAAACCTTTTCAATCAGTTGCTCATCAACGGGATCACCTGGTTTTTTCTTAAAGGCCAGCCCTCTCCCCATCACAACCATTTCTTTATTTTGCTCATTCAAAACGCTTACTACATTGTTATTAATTACTTTATGGATGATCATCTATTTCACCTCTCTTGCGAAGGATTATTTGCGATACCATTTATTATTTCTATACTATCTTTTCTTTTTTTGTAGGTCAATTTCACTACATCTATCGTTAAAAAAAACCTAAACAACCAATGCCTAATATTAGGACATTGATCATCTAGGTTTTGCCTGCATTGCAGTAACAATCCTTTTACTTATAAGATACAGATAATTATAAAAAATATCATATTTATAAACAAGATATTTTTATTTTTTGATTCTGTAAGAGTATAAGATTACTACATTCTTATAATGAACAGGGTACTTTTTACTATATTCTCTGTTAGTTTATTCCAAAACAGGAATGATAGTGCATTTTGAAATCATCACTAATCTAGTGTTACCTTCGAACTAAATATTTTTTCTGATCTTTATCTGAGATTTGAATCACTGCTTTTGCTAATGCTGTAAAGTCATAAGCTAAAACTTGTCCACGTGCTTTATTTCTCCAAATCACACTCACTAAGTCGAACAATTTTTGTTCTTTTTATGAGTTTATATCCGATCCACAAAATAAGGAATAATGGCAGACCTATATATGAAACGAGTACACCGTTCCAGTCAATCTTATTTCCCATAAATGCTGAATAGTTTTGTCCAAGAATTACGACCCCACATAGTACGAAAGCAAATATTGGTCCGAATGGGAACCATTTTGCTTTATACGGTAGGTCATTTAAATCCTTCCCTTGTGCAACGTAGGCTTTACGGAAACGGTAATGACAAATCGCTATGCCAAGCCAAGCAATAAAACCAGACATACCTGAAGCATTAAGTAACCAAATGTAAACAACTCCGTCACCATATAGAGAAGCTAAAAACGCTAATGTACCGACTGCCGCTGTAATGATTAATGCATTAACAGGTACACCCCTTTTATTTAACTTACCTAATGCCTTTGGAGCTTTCCCTTGGCGAGCCATATCCCACAGCATTCGAGCTGAAGCATACATTCCTGAGTTTCCAGCTGATAAAACTGCCGTTAAGATGACTGCATTCATTACAGATGCTGCAAATGCAATGCCAGCTTTATCAAAAACTAGCGTAAATGGACTAACAGCTACATCGCCACTTGCTAAATTAGGATTTGTATATGGTATTAGCAGACCTATTACAACTATAGATAATACGTAAAATAATAAAATACGCCAAAATATTTGGCGAGCCGCACGAGGAATATTTCGCTCAGGCTCCTCGCTCTCCCCAGCTGCTATCCCTAGTAACTCGGTACCTTGGAAAGAAAATCCAGCTGCCATAAAGATTCCGAGTGTCGCCATGAATCCTCCATGAAAAGGAGCATCACCAACTGTAAAATTTTTAAACCCTACTGCTTCTCCCCCAATAATTCCAAAAATCATTAAAAATCCAGAAATTAAAAAAATGATAACTGTAACAACTTTTATTATAGAAAACCAGTATTCAGATTCCCCAAACCCTTTGACTGACAGGTAATTTAACAGAAAGATAATAGCTAAAAATAATGAGCTCCATAAGAGTGAGGATGTATGTGGTAACCAGAATTTCATAACCATCGTAACTGCAGCTAGTTCAGCTGCTATTGTAATTGCCCAGTTATACCAGTAATTCCAACCAAGCGCAAAACCAAGTGCAGGATCAACGAATTTTGTTGCATATGTACTAAAAGATCCAGCAACTGGCATATATGTTGCCATCTCAGCAAGGCTTGTCATTAAAAAGTACACCATTATTCCAATTGCTGTATAAGCCGCCAGAACACCACCTGGTCCTGCATTATGGATTGCTCCTCCACTTGCCAAAAATAGACCTGTTCCAATTGTTCCCCCTAGTGAAATCATTGTGATATGACGAGGTTTTAATCCACGCTTTAACTCTTGAGGCATAGAAGGAATATGGTTGTTAGAATCAATGACTGTTATTGTATTTACCGTATTTTTCATTAAAATACTCCTTTTCAGTCTTTTTTGGATTCGATCATTTTCTGCTTTTAATGTCCATTGGAAGAATTAGGAAAAGCTTGAACATTAGAGAAAATGAGAAGCGAATAGTCGCTTCTCATTTCTTATTTGGAAAAATCAAAGTAATTCCTCTTTAATAATCTTTGCTGCTGGATCAACTCATTATATGAAGTTGTTTTACCAAGCAGCTTTGTGTCGATTAAGTATAATTGCTCCTCAATTGCACCAACAGTATCATCTGTTTGATATGTTATTTTACAATCTAAGCAAAGGATACATGGAGTTTCTTTAATCTCAATTGCTTTCGTACCATCAGGAAGTTCCCAGTAGACCGTATTTGTTGATTCAACTATGTTAGCTGATTCACACCACTGACATTTCATCATTCAGCGTCTCCTTGCGCACTTCCTACTAGCTTTTCACTAACTTGGATTTTTGTAAGCTGTGCTTGGAATTTCTTTTCTTTTAATTCGTCGCGTTTATCGCGCTTATCTTTTAAAGAAGCATGCTCTGGGTTTGTTGCATATGTTTTACGTACTTCCATACGTTGTAAACCTTCTGGTACAAGATTGAATTTTGTTTCATTCATTAATCCCGCGATTCCTGCATTAGAACGCTTTTCGTCCATATTAGGATAAATTTCTTTAAAGTATGCTTCTGCTCTACCTGGTACATAATTTTGTGGTTCTGGATAAGTAGTAATTACACCTTCAAAGTTACGAAGAACAACTTTATCAGCACTTTGAGAAATTAAGTAATTTGGTTGAAGAGAAATTTTTCCTCCGCCACCCGGTGCGTCTACTACAAATGTTGGTACTGCATATCCAGAAGTATGGCCTCGTAATCCTTCCATAATTTCTAAACCTTTTGAAACAGGCGCACGGAAGTGTCCAATTCCTTCTGATAAATCACATTGATAAATATAATATGGACGAACACGAATTTTAACTAAATCATGCATTAGCTTTTTCATAATTGGTACACTGTCGTTAATTCCAGCTAAGATTACGGCTTGGTTTCCTAACGGTACACCAGCATTTGCAAGCATTTCACAAGCTCGTTTTGATTCCTCTGTAATTTCAATTGAAGTATTAAAGTGAGTATTTAACCAAACTGGATGATATTTCTTTAAGATATTACAAAGATTTTCAGTAATTCGTTGTGGGAACACTACAGGTGCCCTTGTACCAATACGGATAATTTCCACATGTGGAATTTCACGTAAATTTTTTAAAATATACTCTAAAATATTATCGTTAATTAAAAGACCGTCTCCACCTGAAATAAGTACATCACGCACTTGAGGATTTTTGCTAATGTAGTTAATAGCAGCATCAAGTTGTTTCTTTGGCACTCCCATTCCAATTTGTCCTGAGAAGCGACGTCTAGTACAATAACGACAGTACATTGAGCATTGATTTGTTACTAAAAATAGTACACGATCTGGATAACGATGTGTTAAACCTGGAACAGGAGAATCTTCATCCTCATGAAGAGGGTCCTCTAAATCATACTTAGTTTTATGAATCTCCGCAGAGACTGGTACTGATTGCATACGAACTGGACAACGTGGGTCATCCGGATTCATTAATGATGCATAATATGGGGTAATGTTTAGTGGAATTGTTTTTGTCGCAATTCGTACCCCATCTTCTTCGTCTGGCGTGAGGTTAATTACTTGCTTTAACTCATCCAGTGATTTGATGGTGTTTGTAAGTTGCCAAACCCAATCATTCCATTGTTCTTCTGTTACATCTTTCCACAATTCAACTTCTTTCCAATGTCTTTTAGGTGCATAGACTGCATTTACCATACTTACATCCCCTTTCAAACTGTTTGTTTTAATATAAAGCAAGAGTCGTGCCAAAAATTTACAATTATTTAATAAAAACGCCACAAATATAGAAAATTCAAACTATTTGGCCTGTTATTTTTTTTAAAAAGTTAAAATCTTAAGTTTTGATTGATCTATGATGAAGCTAAAATAATAAAACCGCCTAAAATTAGGCGGCTTGGCTATTGAATGAAGTGCTAAAACTAGATTTTTTAGAAGATTAAAAAGTAGTTTATACTACGATATTTAACTTTTGAATCTTATATTGAAGAGTTTGCCTAGGTATTTCAAGTAGCGCTGCGGCTTGCTGAATATTAGAATTCGTTTGTAGCAAAGCTTGTTTAATAAGTGAAATTTCCATTTCCTGCATTGCAGTACGTAAAGGCTGAACTCCTTTTGTTTCAGTGCTTTTCTTAATTTGTTGTAGTTGAATCGGAAGATGTTTAACTGTAAGGGTATGCCCTTCTGCCATAATCATAGCATGTTCAATCGTATGCTTTAGTTCTCGGACATTTCCAGGCCAATTATATTGGTGGAATAACTCAAATACAGTATGTTCTACATTTCGAATATTCTTTGAGAAACGTTCATTAAATTGCTCAACAAAATGAGACGTGAGAAGTTCGATATCATAATTCCTTTCTCTTAAAGGAGGTATGAACAAAGAAAACACATTTAAACGATAATATAAATCCGGTCGCATGATACCGTTCTGAACGCAATCTAAAGGTGATTCATTAATTGCAGCGATTACCCTTACATTCACTTTACGGGTCTTTTGATCACCTATCCGGCGAACAACTCCATCCTCTAATACTCTTAGTAGCTTTGCTTGGAGCTCTAATGGCATCGAATTTAACTCATCTAAAAACAAGCTTCCACCATCAGCAAGTTCAAACAAACCTGCTCGATCGATTGCTCCCGTATAACTACCTTTTGTCGTACCAAATAATATACTTTCCAGTAATGATTCCGGTAAAGCAGCACAGTTTTGAGCAATAAAAGGGCCTTCACTTCTATTTGAACTATGGTGAATTGACTGTACAAAAAGTTCTTTTCCAGTTCCAGTTTCACCAACTACCAGTACTGCGGAGCCTGCATTTGCTACCTTCTCAACCTGATTTTTAACAGCTAATAAAGCAGGATCATCCGTTAATATATCTGATATCGTATATGAATAAATTTGTTTAGTTTTGCCTTGTTTAACTTGTGGTTTAATTCTCGCTTGTAAGTCTAAAACCTTCTCGCCAAGTGTTTTAATAGTTGAATAATCCTTTGCAATTTCAACAGCACCAATCAGTTGATCATCCAAAATGATTGGGATTGTCGTGTTAACTGTATCAATGAATTGACCTTTAATATTTTCATAGCGTTGAGGCTGTTGAATAATCGATTTCCTTGTTTCTAGTACTGTAAGTAAGGTACTTGTTTCTTTCGTTAAAGAAGGGAAAGCTTCTAGTACATGCTTTCCCAGAACTTCTTCAACAGAAACACCGTCATGGTCAGCCGCAACTTGATTATAAAATATAGTCATTCCATTTTTGTCGACTGCGTGAATTGCTTCATCGATACTGTTTAATATGGCACTAATCATTTGATTAGTTGGAATTGTTGCGTTCATTTTATAACCATCCTTTCACTGCCGAAAACTTAGCAATTTGACGCTCATTTTTCGGCAGTTTGACATTAAAAGACTACTTTTGAAAGATCCTTCACCCATACATTCATATCTTCTAATTTATCGAAGATATAACAGTTGTTTGTCATTCTTCCAGTATACTTATAACCTAATTGATGAAAGGCTGCGTTCATTCCATATGATAATGCTCGCGCGATCGTATAAGAGCAATAAACTGATTGGCTTACTAAATCCTGTTCTAACTTCTTCATTAGCTCCTTCATCAATCCATGCTTACGATGCTCTTCAAGGGTTGCACAATTTGTTAACTCAGCATTTCTTTGACTGAAGTCCACTTCAGCAGATGCTGCACTTACAATATTTCCATCTTTCTCATAAACCCAATAAATAGTCCCTTCATCCATCGTTTTTTCAACATAAGCGGATTCATTTAAAGGTGTAGGGTATACCTTAAAAACTTGGCCATATAATTTAGCAAGTTTATTTGAGTCATTTTTTTCAGCTCTTCGTAAAACATAACCGTCAGGAATTACTTTTTCTTTTGACCTGTCACTCTTTAAAACCGCATCTAGAATATCATCTCCAGCAGCCCAATAAAGACTATTTCTTCTATCCTGGCTAGCATATTTCGTAACAAAAAAGCCATCACTACCTTGAAAATAGCCTTTCAGTGCAGATTCAATCATATATCCTGATTGTAAAAAGGCATATAAATGTTCACTTCTTGCTTTAATAATTAGCTTAGTAAATTTATTTTCTTTTGCTAGTTTTTCTATTCTCTCGATTAGTAGTGATACATTTCCTAAGTAAAAATCAACCCGAATTCGTTCATTAAAATAATCTAAAGCACCTTCAAAATAATAATTTTCTTGTTGAACTTTAATTGATTCATAATACTTTTTCGTTTTCATATGCTCCCTCACCTTCATGTTGTTGGCCCTCAACTCCACACCAGTCAATTAATGTACAGGCAATGATTTCTGCTGCTAAAAACATTTGATCTAAATCAATAAATTCATCTGGGTAGTGAGCTACTTTTGTCTCCCCCGGTCCAAAAACAATCATCGGGATATTTAAAATTTGTGTAAATAATCCACCATCAGTACCCCATGGTGCAGCTTCAACTACTGGGTTTTGTTTCATTGTTTCAAGATAGTTTCGTTGCAAAGTTTGCACTAATTCACTATCAGCTTCAATAGTACCTGGAACCCATCTTGCTCCAAACCACTCTACTTCTACGGGATTTTCTACGAACCAATCATCAAGATTTTTAATATGATCAATCCAATTCTCAAATTCAATTTTCGCATCTTCTAATCTTTCATTTGGTGCTACACCGAATCTTCCTTCTAAAGTTACTAGATCAGATACAGAAGATGGCCATGTTCCACCATGAATTGTCCCTATATTAATTGGAATCGGAATCGGTACTCCATCATATAATGGATCAACTATTCGTTCATTTCGTAATTGCTCAAGTTTTTGGATTTGTTGAATGATAAGTACGCTTTTTTCGACAGCGCTTACACCTTCGTAACGAGTCCCCCCATGTGCTACCTTACCTTTTACCTTAAGACGGAACCACATTGATCCTTGTTGCTTAATGAAAAACTTCATATTTGTTGGTTCAGGGATAATAACACCATCAGCTGAATATCCTCGCAATATTGTAGCAAGTGTACCCGCGCCACCACTTTCTTCCTCAATTACACTTTGAAAATACACATTACCTTTTAGTGTAATTCCACTTCTTTTTATTGCTTCAATTGCTAAAATTAGTGCAACATTTCCGCCTTTCATATCAGTTGACCCACGTCCATAAAGCTTGTTATCTACTACGGTTGCACTGAAAGGAGGATAAGTCCATTGCTGAATATTTCCTTCTGGAACAACATCTATATGTCCATTTAAAATCATGGACTTTCCTTCGCCCGTTCCTTTAAGCGTAGCGACAATATTAGGGCTACCAGTAAAACTGTCTCTAGTTGAAATAAAATAAGGATGCTCTTTCATTTCTTTTAAATCTGGTTCCCATACGTCTAAGTCCAATTCAAGTTCTCTCAATTTTTCAAGGACAATTGCTTGTGCCTTACTCTCATTACCAGACACGCTATTTTCCATTACTAGCTGTTTAAGAAGATCAATTGTTTTTTCCTTATGATTGCTTATATAATCTTGAATAACTTTTTTATAATGACTCATCCTCTTCACCCTTTTCTATATAAACATTTTTAAATCCGTACTAATTTCTAATTTCGCACCAGTTTTTTCGATTACGTCCTCTACAGTATATGGACTCATTAGTTCTTTAAGCACTAAACTGTTGTTGACTACTTCAATAACAGCCATTTCCGTTATGATTAAATCTACACAAGATTTAGAAGTTAATGGCAAACTACATTCTTTCACAATTTTTGGATTCCCAGCTTTATCGGTATGATTCATAACGACAATAACTCTTTTAGCTTTTTGAGCTAAATCCATCGCTCCACCTATTCCTGGTACGCGCTTTCCAGGTACAATCCAGTTTGCTAAATCCCCTTTTTCACTAACTTGTAATGCCCCTAAAACCGTTAAATCTAGTAAACCTCTTCGTATAATGCCAAAAGCAGTAGCACTATCAAAATAGCTAGCACCTTTTAAAACAGTAATCGGGAAACCACCTGCATTACATAAATTTTCATCTTCTTTTCCTTTTTCGGGACTTGGTCCAATTCCCATAACGCCATTTTCCGCATGGAACATAACATGTACATCTTCCGGTAAGTAATCTGGAACAATGGATGGAATTCCAATCCCTAAATTTACGATCATTCCGTTTTTTATTTCCTTAGCAGCTCGCATTGCAATTTTTTGACGAAAGTCTATTCCCATGCCCATTTCCAGTTCACTCCTTCTGATGAAATTATGTAATCAACAAACACACCTGGAGTTACGATTTCCTCAGGATTCAACGATCCAAGTGGAACTATTTCTTCCGCTTCTACAATCGTAATATCTCCTGCCATAGCCATATGTGGATTCATATTTCTTGCACTCTTATCAAAAACCAAATTTCCAAATGGATCAGCTTTCTTTGCAAAAATAATACTGACTTCTGCTTTAAGAGCTTCTTCAACTAGATATTGTCTACCTTTTACAGATACCTTCTCTTTACCGTCTTCTGCCATACTATCAAGACCTACATCTACTAATACTCCTCCAAGCCCCATTCCTCCAGCTCGGATACGCTCTGCTAAAGTGCCTTGCGGAGAAAATTCTACTTTAAGCTTACCTTCCGTCATTAATTTTCCTGCAAACGGATTCGATCCTATATGGGATGTCACAATTGACTTGATTCTTTCATTCCTTACCATTCTTCCGATGCCAATGTCCGGAAATCCAGTATCATTGCAAATCAAGTGAAGATCCTTAACTCCACTTTCAAATAATGTTTGAAGTAAGGTTGGCGGTGAACCGACTCCTCCAAAGCCTCCAACCATTAGTGTCATGTCGTCATGAAAAAATTGAAGAATTTGTTCCACTGTTGCTATTTTTTTATACGTATTTTCAACTAAATTCATACGATTTCCCCCTCAGCTGCATAGATTAGTTGAGATTGTTCCATTTCCAATTCTTTTAAACTCTCTGTAAGAATTTGAAGCAATTCATCCAGTTCTTCATAAGTAATCGTTAAAGGTGGTGCAATCATGAAAGCCGAATCTTCTTTTCCGTTTTTTCCAGCAACGGAAGGATATAAAAGTAACCCCTTACTCATTACTTTTTGAATAAAGGAACTTGATTTTATATCTTGAATGAATTCAATACCGATTAACAAACCTTTTCCTCTAACATCTCCTATAAATGAAAACTTCTCCTTTAAACCTTGGAGTTTATTCATCAGATAATTACCTTTTTCTTCTGCGGCTTGTACTAAATTATGTTTCTCAACATATTCAATAACGGCCAATGAAACAGCAGCTGATAGTGGGTTGGCACTAAAGGTATGTCCACTCATTACAACCTTTGAACCTTGCATAATTGGTTCAATAACTCGATCGCTAGCAATCGTTGCAGCCATTGGTGTATAACCAGATGTTAATCCTTTTCCAAGCGTAACGATATCAGGTTGAACACCCCAATGCTCCATTGCAAACATTTTTCCAGTACGTCCAAGGCCAGTCATAACCTCATCGGAAATCAGCAAAATATCGTACTTTTCACAAATAGCTTTAATTCTTTGGTAATAACCTTTAGATGGTACAATCGCACCACCTGCAGCACCGATAATTGGTTCAGCAATAAATGCTGCAATATGTTCAGGGCCAATTCGATCAATGGCTGTTTCTAATTCAGATGCACACGCTAAATCACAGGATGGGTGCTCTAAGTTAAAAGGACAACGATAACAATACGGTGGTGAAACTGAAGGGTACTCTTCCAAGATTGGTACAAATCGTTGGCGACGTAAAGGGTGACCCGACATAGATAATGCGCCAATTGTTATACCATGGTAGCTCATCCAGCGTGAGAGGATTTTATTTTTCCCCTTCATTCCCTTTTCTTGGTAATGCTGTATCGCTAGTTTCATAGCAGTTTCTGTTGCTTCAGTACCACTATTAACAAAGAACGTCCAGTTTAAATCACCTTGAGTGATTTCACTCAGTTTCTTTGCTAGCTTCTCAGCAGGTTCACTAGTAAACTGTGAACGATAAACAAAAGATACTTGTTTTGCTTGTTCAGTCATAACATCAATGATTTCCTCAACACCATGACCAATTCCTACAGTGATTGCACCAGATGAACCATCAATATACCGATTACCATCTTTATCAAATAGGTAAACACCCTTTCCATGAGAAATCATAGGGTAATGCTGTCCAAGTAATGGTTTAATTAAATAATCTCTTTCCATTTTTTATCCCCACCCTTCCTTATATAAAACGCAAAAAGCCACACTACTAAATATTGGAAATTTAAATAGAGGGTATTTTTTAGTATTCTTGCTTTCTGACATACTTCCTTTTTATTTTTTTACACTTAACCCCTGTATTTAAAAATTTAATTAGTTATTTAACTTCACAACAATCTATTTGTACAAATAGTTGCCCGCCCCAATTGATAGCCATCTACATATCTATATAAAGAAAACTCGCCGACTGACGATCCTTTTAGGTGGAGTCAGAGGCGCAGTTGCACTTATACTTAACTCCAAAAATTGGCAAAAAAGTCGATTAAGATTCCCTGCTGCCAATTTATAATTTTTAACGTAAAAGAATATGTATCACAATCAGTTGGCGGTGAAGATTAAAAATGGATTTATCAGAGAAAGTTAGAGCTGAAATTGATAGTCTAGTAGATAAAATTAAATTAGATAAAAGTGATGATGGATCATGGAGATATTGTTTCGAAAGTGGTCCTATGACAGATGCCTATATGATTATTATTTTAAGAACGATTGAATGTCATGATGAAGAATTAATTAAGAAACTAGTAAATCGTTTATTAATAAAGCAAGACTCAAGTGGGGCTTGGAAGCTTTTTGATGATGACTCAGGTAATTTATCAGTAACTGTTGAGGCTTACACTGCACTATTATTCTCGAATTATATAGAGATTTCTGATGAAAAAATGAAGAAAGCAGAAGCGTTCATTCGTCAAAATGGGGGATTGGAAAGCGTACACATCTCCACAAAATTTATGCTTGCTTTACATGAATTGTATCCATGGCCTAGGTTTTTTCCAGTTCCTCTCCTTTTAATGAATTTGCCAAAGTTTTTTCCTTTGTCCTTCTTTAAATTTAGTTCTTATGTTCGATTCCACTTTGCCCCACTTTTAATATTGGGACATAAAAAGTTTACGATTAAAAATAAATGGACGCCTACAATACAACATTTGTTTACAAACAATAAGTTCAAAGAGATTAGTAAAAAGCGGAAATTCGCAAATATTAAAATGCCTTTTACTAAATCATTATCCAAAGTGGCTATTAAAAAGGCCGAACAATATATTCTTCAAAATATTGAAGGAGATGGGACTTTATCTAGTTATGCCAGCGCAACTTTTATTGGAATTTATGCCCTTCTTTCATTAGGCTATCAAGTTACTTCCCCTATAATTCAAAATGCTGTTTTAGGTATAAAATCTTTCCTCTTTGAATTGGAAGATTCCCTTCATATCCAAAATTCCCCTTCGACAATATGGGATACAGCACTTACTAGTTACGCATTGCAGGAAGCAGGTGTGCCAATAAATGATAAAGCAATCGCGTCCGCTTCTAACTTCTTAGTCTCTCTCCAACATACAGTAGTTCAGAAAGATCATAGGATTTGTTTAGGAGGATGGGGATTTTCCGACAGCAATACCCAAAATCCAGATGTAGATGATACGCAAGCAGTCTTAAGAGCGACAACTGCTATCTCTTTAATAGAAGACGATTATCGAAAATCTTGGAACGCTGGAGTGAGATGGTTACTTGATATGCAAAATAAAGACGGCGGATGGGCGTCATTTGAAAAAAACAGTAGCAAATACTTAAAGATCATCTTCCCTATCCAAAATTTCGTTGATACTGCAGTTGATCCATCTACAGCAGATTTGACTGGTCGAACAATCGAATTTCTAGGATCCAAATTAAAGTTAAATATGGTTCATCCAAGAATTGAAGATGGAGTTAATTGGTTAATCAATCATCAACACGAGGATGGTTCCTGGTACGGCCGCTGGGGAATTTCTTATATTTATGGAACGTGGGCCGCTATTACTGGTATGAAAGCAGTTGGTATCCCCTCAAGCCACCCAAGTATTCAAAAAGCTAACGACTGGCTACTTACTATAAAAAAGGATGATGGTGGATGGGGTGAGTCTTGTAAAAGCGACATAGAAAGAAAGTATATCCCTCTTTCTTATTCGACAATTGTTCATACATCATGGGCTGTCGATACACTCATTTCGATCAACGATTATCCTACTAGTGCAATTGATGATGGAATAGCAAACATTTTGAACTGGTTAAAGACCCATGATAAGCGATTGACCTATCCAACAGGTGGAGGATTACCAGGTCATTTTTATATAAATTATCATAGCTATCGTTATATTTGGCCCTTATTGACTTTAAGTCATTATCTAAAAAAATATGAGACAAGTGACTAATTTGCGATATCTAGTTAAACGCCTCGTCCTTATTTTCTTTGACGGCATATAATACATTGTTGAAAAAATATTTGTGTGTATGTCATTTTAGTTAATGGTTTAAACAATAAAGGAGTGGCTTTATGGGAAATCTTGACCCAAGCTTAATGAGAGAATTTTGTGGTAAAGTTTGTGATCCTCGCAAGTTTCCACGTATTTATAGTATTCTTCGTTCATATCGCAAAAATGATTTAAAAAGCCGAGAAGGCGCATGTCATATGATTGACCGACTATCGGATTGCTGCAGTGTATCCATAACTGAGGAACAACGTGAAAACGCGGCTCAATGGCTAATGAATTGTAACGTAAACCCACAAGATCCTGATCACCAAAAAGAAATGTGGAATATGATAAAAAGCAGTAGAAGACGTTCTTGGTTTTAATTAATTGCAGACAGTAATTTTTATATTTTTTTAAATAAATGGCCTATAAGATTCCTCTTTTGAATTATTTGTAAGAAGGATTTTATAGGCCTTTTTGTTTGTGGGATTTTATACAAAAATAGGGGAATACAATAGTTGTATTGCTCCTTACAACCGACCGTGTATAAAATTATGCATATCTAGATAAAACACATAAAATCCTGTCCCTTGTTCCAGAGGGGATTGGCTTTTTGTTTACTTCCGTCAAGAATCTTTATATAAACTAGTGCTGCATGCCATATACATAAAAAAACTATGTTCCTTGTTCAACTAAATGGCAGTTTAGTTACATAAGGAATACTTGAAATTCTATATGAAAAGGTTAAAATCCCCCAATTTGCATTATAAAATTGTGCGGTATAATAAATAAAAATCGTATTAGGAGTTGAATCAGTTGAAATACTTTTTGAAACTCAATGCAGTGAGCGCAATTTATGGATTACTTTCGTCCTTATTTTTTAGTTTTCTGTTAAGTTATGAACGGATTCAAGTCTTAACAGGTTTGACTACGGAATTCGTATGGAATGTTTCAATTGGAGCAGAAATAACACTATTGTGTGGATTGCTTTTTATTATTCCATTTGTTACTAGAAAATGGTTAGAAAGTAGATTATGGTCTTTATTTTCCTCTATATTGTGGTTTCCGTATTTTGTCCTGTTTACTGTATTAATAGGTAGCTTGTTTTCAAACATAAATATAGTCAATGATAATTTCGCAGCAGGGTTGATATTATTTTTCTATTTATTTTTCTTTCCTATTTTTCTATTTGTTACTACGTTTATTGGAACCAGAATAAAACATAAAACTGCATAAAGTCTTATTCAACTAACACAGTGCATTAGTTGCATAACAAAAAGTAAAGATCACAAATTGTGGTCTTTTTTCATTCCCTTATTCAACTAAATGGCAGTTTAGTCATAATGAACGAAACGGCTCCATTTTGCTTAACGTAGGTTGCAGTTGGCAATAATGGGAGTGATTAAAAAGCCTACCCAAGCC
>NZ_JBHXLC010000006.1:209681-214082 GCF_042721555.1 Gottfriedia sp. NPDC058432 | reverse complement strand
ACATAGGATCTGCAATCAAAGCCTGATTGTTCGTGCCAACATCCAACACGATTGGTAGAACACGGTTTGGATCAATACCAACTGCAGCCGTGTACACGGCAAGTTTGCCAATCGCAATATTAATACCGCCTACCCCTTGGTCCCCAATACCAAGAATGCTTTCAGAGTCGGTCACGACGATTAAATCAATACCATTCTTTGGCTTTCCAAGATTATTAAATGCCTTTTCAATACCCTCAGGATTATCAATCGAAAGATATAAGCCATCTGGGCGACGGTATCTATGGGAGTATGACTGAATTGCATCGCCAACAGTAGGAGTGTAGATGATTGGGAGCATTTCTGCCAGATGATCTTTCAAAAGACGGTAAAACAAGACAACATTACGGTTATATAAATCATAAAGCAGCCCGTTTTTGAACAGATTAGTCGTCCGCAATGAATATTGTTCATAGACCCTATTCACTTGTTCATCAAGGGTGATTACTTGTGGCGGTAACAGACCCTCAAGTCCAAGTTCTTCTCTTTCCTCTTTCGTAAAAGCTGTTCCTTTATTCAAAAAAGGATTGGTGAGAACTTCTTTTCCTTTTATTGTAGTTATAATAACATTCTCATGTACATTCATGATGTTTCCTTCCTTCTATCTTAAAATGGCTATTCCTAACGCAACCATTTTAATAAAATTTTCCTTATCTCATTATTTTTTTAACTAAATACCCTTTTTTGTAACTAAAAAAAGCAGTAAGTGAAACCACTGACTGCTTTGTACTTGTTACATTTTCAAATTGGCTTCAAGGCTTCGGAAGCATATTAGCCAGGAAAACAGTAGATTTTTATTTTATTGTCAGGATGCCCTTGCAATTGATTTATTAGCTTTTTTCTTTTCGGACATTTTAAATACATAATTAACAATAATAGGACAGACTATTGCAGATATTACACATGCTGCTGCAACTTGTGCAGTAGCTCCTGGTGCTATTGCAGCTAAGGTTGGATCTGCTGCAGCAACAACAGCTGGTGTAGCTACAGCATTCCCTGCAGTTGACCCTGTTGCTAAACCAACGATCGGATTTTCTTTAAATAACTTTAAAAGTAAGTAAGCTCCAATTCCAGTGAATGCAGCTATTAATCCTAGTAATATGCCAGGACCTCCCGCTTTTATAATAGTTGAAAAATTCATTCCTGCACCTAATGGAAATGAGAAGAATGGGATTAATAATAATTTACTGCTTCCAAGGAACTTTCTCATATCAGAATCAATATTTCCTAAAATCATTCCTATTACAATTGGAATTAATACTCCTATAAGTGTTTGAAAAGGAATTGTGGCAAGTCCAGATGCACCTAGTGCAACTAATGTGAAAAATGGACCATCTTTTAAAGAAAATAACGCATATGCGCCTACATCGGTTTCGTCACCATATGATGAAGCAAGAGATGCATATAATCCACCATTAGCATTTAATAACGCTGCAAGGATCGCTAATGGTGATAAACCTAATATTCCGGCAGGCCCAAAAAGCATTGCTACAGTTAAACCTATACCTGCACCCACTATAAATTTTCCTGTTAATAATATTGCACCTTTTTTTAATGCCTTGGGTGCCAATTTGAAATTAATTTGTGAACCAATTAAAAACATAAAACACGCCAAAATAGTAGATGACGCTTCTTTACTAAATAATGCCGTTGTAAAACTTCCAATTTGTAAAAATTGCGGGAAAAAGGTATTCGTTAATACTCCTAAAAAAAGTGGAACAACCATCAGACCACCTGGAATTTTATCAAGCGTTTTCTTTATTGGAATTTGCATTTTTAACCCTCCTAAAATAGTTTTATAATCTCGAATGAATCCATTGTTATACCAATCGTTCAAATAATTGTAGAAAGCGGTTCCAATTCCCTTGCTTACTATATCTTAATCACCCATGTTTTGTTACCTGTCTATCATATTCGGATAAAAACTGTTTTCATAGTTTATGAAAGTTTAATAATTCTTTTTGTAAATAAAAAAAGTAAGCAGTTTCAAAAATGAATTGTTACCCGAATAATAGACACTTAAAAAAAAGGGTCTATTATTCGAGTATTTTTATGTCCTCGACATTCAAATCCCGTTTATAATAAAAATATAAATAGATGAGGTCGGGGAAAAATGAGTAAAATTATTTTTAGTAGTTTTCAAATAAAACAACTTGAAAAAAATAGTAATGTGATTAAAGTATCAGATCGTTCAATAAGCTATAAACCAGAGTTTAAATTAAAGGCTGTATTAGAAAATCTCAAAGGAAAAGGCCCTCTTCAAATCTTTATTGAAAATGGATTTGATATAGAAATGATAGGTAAAGATAAACCAGGTCAATGTTTAGAACGCTGGAGAACTACTTATAAAATCTATGGAGAAGAAGGTTTTTATACAGAAAGACGAGGGAAAGGTTCAACCGGAAGACCTACTTCAAAGGTTCAAACAGCAGAAGAAAAATTAAAGAAAGCTGAAGCACGAATAGCTTTTCTTGAGGCAGAGGTAGAGTTTTTAAAAAAGCTCGACGAACTAGAACGGCAGGCGGCGAAGAAAAAGAAACGTTAACAAAAGCCGAGAAATTTGAATTAATTGAACAGATAATAAGACAACATGATTATCAACACATGGTCTCAAATCAATATGACCGTGAATCCAAAGTGCAGGATCATACCCCTCTTCCACTGTATATTCATCATCACTGATTTGATACAAACCAGGTGGTCGATCTAACGTCACTTTCGGAGGTGTATTATCGACCAACATTAACATGACGTGGATTATAACACGGCTTATGGTCGTATGTTCATCGTGAAGATTGGGCCAAAGCCTTAGATTATGCAAGGATATTGGAGCAAATAGCTATAGAAGGAATTTGGTATGCAGAGGCTCTAATGATCCAGTCGATTGTATTAAGACGTTTGGGTGGTACATTAAATGAAATATTAGAACTTATCGAGCGGACTGCTCAAGTTAGTGAACTTCATGCCGAATTTGCAACAGGAAATCGTTTAGTCACATATATTGAATTTGGACAGCTTGAGTATTTAGATCAATACCTTGCCTGGTATGAAGGAAGAGACTACATTTTTATAGGCTTACCATTTATGCTGGAAGGATTTGTTAAATTAGGACGTTTAGAAGATGCCGGTCAGCTATTAAATCGCTATCAGCATATTATTGAAGAGATTGCTACTAGTAACGAACCAAAAAAAATACAATTACACTTACATTTCCGCCATGCATATGCATTATATCTTTGTGCACGAAAAGGGCTACATGAACTTTTAGAAGTAGCAAATAAAGCTTTCGAATTAGGAAATTTTAATCGATTTAAAAAGTGTATCCAGAGTTATTGGAAATATAAAAATTTTACTACTATTGAACATGAAAATAAATTTATGCAGTTACTACTTAATAATTAAGAGAATAAAAAAGTGAAGTTTTAATTGATTAGGATGGGGTGACTCTCGTACGAACGGTTCCGTATACGGAAGTTTAAAGAATCAGACGGACCACGATTTTATATCTCGAAGTCCATTACGTTTTTCTGCTTTTTGTGGCATAACGATTCTCTGCCCTCTCCAGCCTTCAGTAAAGTTCACCCAGTTTACAATTTTCATTTTGAATCAATTAATAATACAGAACTTACCCCATAAAAGTGTTTTCTTATAAATCAGGTACTTTTTAATACAAAAAACCTCTTGCTATACAAGAGGTTTTTTGTAGTATAATCCCAACTGGACTTGAACCAGCAGTCGCTACATTTTTATTCAATCAGAGTTCTATGGTACTTAATATGTCTATAGAATTTTTGTGAATTTATAATAAAAAGCTTTATCCTTAGGTAGGGTTCAATAATATTAAACTTACATTATTCATACAAAATAAATTATGAGCAAATTTCATTTGAACTTTAAGGATTATATTATATTCACCAGTAACCTCTGCTCTCCATATAGTTTCATAACTTCGCTTTTGCTACTGTAATCATAAAACCTACTAAAGATAGGTCAACTAGAAAAATAAATTGTACCCTTTGTAAAGGACGATTTAAGGATTTACACCTACAGCAAATGGACCTGTCCCAACAGGAACGGTAGCAATCACTGTATTCGTTAATCCATCTATCACTGAAACATCATTAGAGCCATTATTTGCTACATAAATTCGATTCGTTAATGGATTCACCCCTACTCCAATTGGATTGACCCCTACAGGAATGGTAGTAATCACTGTATTCGTTGCTCCGCTAATCACTGAAATATCATTGCTCGTCTCATTTGCTACATAAATAAGGTTAGTAGATGGATTGACCCCTACTCCAACTGGAGTAACACCTACTGGAACAGTAGCAATCACTGTATTCGTTGCTCCATCTATCA